>JAGXHZ010000096.1 GCA_024635855.1 Sulfuricurvum sp. | reverse complement strand
TTCTGCTCCTTCTAAAAATGTCAATGTAATGAGTAATAGCCAAAAAAAATTCATACTTCTATGCCATTAAGACGCAGGAGATTTTTGGTTTCACATTCACGCCCCATCATCTCCACAAAAAGTTCTTGCATACTTTGAGATCCGCCGCCTCCCAGTACAATATCTTTATACCGTTGCGCCAGAACGGAACCAAAAATACCTTCATCCACAATAGCATAATACGCATCGGCACTTAGTACTTCAGCCCATTTGTAACTGTAATATCCTGCACTGTATCCGCCGCTAAAAATATGACTGAATCCATTTTGAAATTTGTTGTAGGATGGAGGTTTGATAAGTGAAGTACGTTCTCGAATAGAATCAAGAAGAATTTGAATTGCATCCCCTTGATACAATTTCGAGTGAAGCTCAAAATCAAAGAGCGAAAATTCAAGCTGTCGAAGCATAAACAAAGCACTTTGAAAATTTTTGGCACGAATGAGTTTAGCAATCATTTCATCACTAAGTATCTCACCGCTTTTATGGTGTTTAGCAAAAAGTTTGAGGACTTTAGGTTCATACGCAAAACTTTCTAAAAATTGTGAAGGAAATTCGACGGCATCCCATTCCACACCATTCACTCCGCTGACCCCATGTTCTCGAACGGAACTTAAAATGTGGTGAAGTGTGTGTCCCATCTCATGAAAGAGGGTGACCACATCATCATGACGCAAAAGTGAGGGAGACGTAGGGGACGAAGGAGGAAAGTTGCAAACGACAAAGGCGCTGGGAAGATGAATCATACCTTCGATATCTTCACAATGGGTTTGAAAATTGTGCATCCATGCACCGCCGCGTTTATTCTTACGAGCTTCGAGGTCGAAATAGATTCGTGCACGCAGTACGTCATCATCATAGACATCATAAGCACTCGCTTTTTCGTCCCAAAGGGGTGCTTGGACGTGTACAAATGAAATCCCGAATATCTGGTGTAAAAAATCAAACATCCCGCTTATAACACTGTTTTGTTCAAAATAAGGTCGATATTCTTCCTCATCAATGTCGTATTGTGCTTTTTTGAGGATTTCGCCGTAATAGGCGGTGTCATAGCTTTGGAGGTCAATATTTCCCGCAATAGAGCGTAACTCCATGATTTCTTTCTCTGCTTGGGCACGAGAGGTGAGGGCGAGATCGTTTAAAAATTTTAAAACGGTTTGAGTATCGGGTGCCATTTTGGAAGCCAGAGAATACTCACTGTAGCTCTTAAATCCAAGCAATTGTGCCATCTCATGACGCAGAGCCATTAGCTCGTCGATAATTTCACTGTTTTGAGGTGCTCTTGTCGTATACGCCTTGTAGAGCTCTTCACGAATAGCGCGATTTTGTCCGTAAGTCATATAGGAAATATAGGAGGGCATTTGGAGAGTGAAACGATACTTGGTAGCACCATCTTCTTCGAAACGAGCATCTTCTAAATCTCCCTGTGGAATTCCAATAATATCAGCGGGATCAGTAATGATTTTTTCATACGCATTGGTTGCGTCCAGAACATTTTGGGAAAAGTCATTGGTGAGCGTGCTTTTGCGAAGATTGATTTGTGCTAAACGCTCTTTTGAAGCGTTGTCAAGATGGGCTCCGGCGAGTTCAAAATGGAGAATATTGAGATCCAAGATTCGTTGTTGAGCACGATTTAAAGTGCTGTATTCATTTTTTTTAACTTCTTTGAATGCATCATAAATAGCGAGATTCTGCCCTACAAAAGTCGAGTAATCGGTGAGAATCGGGAGTGCATCCGCATACACTTTTTGAGATTCTTCACAATTGTTGACAGCATTGATATGCGAAAGCGGTGTAAATAAAAGCTCCATTTCTTCTTCCATAAAATCAAAGGGGCGGACAAAATTGGTGTAGGTTTTATCGTTAATATCCAGTAATGCGGCGATGCTAATGTAGTTTTTTTCGATGAGTGTGTTTAAATCATCAATAAAAGTCTCTAAATTAAGGCTAAAATCTGTAAAAGGTTGCATAGGTTCTCCTGTAAATATATGTTATTGTAGTAAAGTGTTTCAAAAAGTATTCTATAATATGACAATTTGTCATAAAAGGACGTTTATGGGCTCAAAAGCCAAGTTGTTATTTCGGTATATTTTTGTGGGTGCATTGTCATTATTCCCTCTTATTTTAGTGTTGACTGTTGTGAACTATTTGAAAAATTTGGGCGTCAGCGCGTATTTCTCCTTACACGATTATACTAACTCCTTTGGGATAACGGTGACTTTGATGATCGGGGTGATTGGAGTTTTTGCACTGCTTGGTTTTTCGATTGAGAAATACGGACGCTCTGTTTTTGTCTCCGTGATCGATAGCACGTTTGAAAAAATTCCTGCTATCCGTTCGGTCTATTCGGTCTCTAAAAAACTCGCTGCAATGTTATCCGGAGGTGAGGATGGGACCAAAAAAGAGGTAGTTTTGGTCGAATATCCAAAAGAAGGGCTATGGGTTCCGGCATACTTGCTTAACCGACACGAAAATATTTGCGTACTGTTTATCCCGACATCTCCAAATCCTACGAGCGGTTATACCGTCCTTGTAGATGAAGTAATGATTAAAAAAACGACCCTTTCCCTTCAAGAAGCATCGTCATTTATTATCAGTATGGGAGCCGATTTTCCACAAAAAGAGGCTGTGTCAGGGCTTATTCAAACTCATCAAATTTAGGTTCAAGCGCTTTGAAATTATTGATAAGATTTTTTTGATATACCGGAGCGAGCTTGTAGAGTGTTTCTAGGGTGTGTTCCCCTTCTTCTTGTGTTAGGGAAGTATCGATAATAACATAGGAGAGATAAATACTGTTTTGATCGATTGCTAGGCGTAAGTTTTCTAAATTACCATTCTCACTTAGTAAAAAATCGTATAAACGTTCAATGTTTTCCTGTGGTATTCGACACACTTCACACTCTGCGATGATGACCCCATTATCGTAATAATTGATGTCAAAACGGGAGGTTCCTGACTCAAATCTCCAACTTCTTTGACTGCGTCTTGAGAGCGTGACATTAATCCCCAGTTTCCCAAGTATCTTTTCGAGTAATGCAACAACTCCCGATGGTTTGTACCCTTCTCGTCGGCGTTTGGCAACATCGAGTTTAATACCGCATTTTGGGCAATAATCATTTTGTATTGAGGATTCAAGGATCAAATTTTTACACGATACACAACGGATAATATCGATAGCATCAAGGGCTAGAAATCCATCCAATGCTTCTTGGAGGAGATAATAGGGGAGGGCGAAGCCGAGATTGTTCGAATTTTGAATGATAAAGGTGTTGACACCTATGACTTCACCCGATTCACTCAGTAAGGGTCCTCCACTGTTTCCGGGATTGATGGCGGCGTCGAATTGGATGTATTCTGTCTCTCCCTGCAACCGTATCGCTTTGGAGATAATTCCCTCTGTGGTGGAGTAATTAAGACCATAAGGATGACCGATAGCGATAACGGTATCCCCATCGTTAATGGAGCCGGTGCAAAGGGTTAAGGGATGATTTGGGAGCAAAGGGATAGGCGAGCGTATAAATGCCAAATCGTATCCCGCATCATCATAAATAACCTCACCAATGGTACGAGGAAGTGTTTTCGTACTAATAATCACTTCTTTCAAACCTCCGACAACGTGAGAATTGGTAATAATCAAATCACCGATGATAAAGCCGCTTCCCGTCGCGTAGGGAGTCATGATTTGTACGATGCTTTCGATGGATGTTTCCAGTGTTTTTTGGGTGAGCTGTTTCATTTTCTAAAGTTCCTGATAATCAAGATTTTTGATTTGGAGATAGAAGCTTTGGCTGAAGTGATCAAGATCGCTGTAATTAAGTTTTTTTGCAAAGTTATGAAGATTTTTGTAACGATTTTGATAAGGTGACAGTGCAGCATCAATGGCATTTGAAATGGATTCTTTTTGAAAGAGTTTTCGGGAGCTGTCATAGAGGATAATTTCACCCTCGTCGGCGAAAAAATCCGAAGCATAGATTTGAACGTGCAGATGCAGTAGTGCGCGAAGTGAGGGATGGACGCCGTAGTTGAAGAGAATGTACAGAGCAATATAGCGGTAAATCGTGGTAATAACGTAATTGACGTGGTTGTTTTTGTACCAGCGCACTTTGGCTAACGATTCGTCGATAAATTCCGCAATATCATCGTGCATTGCTTGATCAAATGGAGAAAAAGTCGTCGGGGCACTGTAGAACTGCGTGGAAAATGTCTCAAAACTCATTGTTTCAAGTTCATCCAGATAGCTCTCTAAATCGCTGTTTTTATCCTGAGTCAGTTTTTCATCTTCCATGAAATAGGTATTGATTTTTTCATTGATCTCTTTTGCCATTTTTTTATGGGGAATGAGGAGATAATCGATTTGCAGTAACAGCGCAAGATAGCTAAAGGATGCCATACCATTGTTGTCATTGGAGAGCAATCCGACTAAACTTGATTTGGTGGTTGCTATCCATTTGTGCATGGTGTCGAAATATCGATGAAGTTTAGGGAGGCTAAGAGGGGTGATATGGTCATATTCAAGCAGTGCCGATACATCAAATTCACTGGAAATAAACTCTTTTTCGAAATCAGCATTAAGGGCAAGTTCTCGCAAAGGGAAAAAGATTTTTTGAGGGGTGATCGTGGTGTTGTGTATCTCAATATTCAAAGAAAGAGTGTCATCCATTTGACTGAAACGACAATACGTGAGCTGAAAATTACGTTCTAAAAATCGTCTTTTCATGGCAACATGAAGGGAAGATGCCTGGGCGATTTTGGCATACGCTTTAAATGTTTTTTCGGTTACTTCTCCATGAATAATCGCGCTTCCTTGCATGAGCTTAAATGTGATTGTGTTGGAGCTTTTCATGATTTCCAAGTGTTTTGAATCATCAGAGTGTTGAAGTGATTCTAAAAATGTGCGATATCCCAGCAGTACGTCATTTGCACTAAATGCGATTGCGGATAAATCAAAAAGTTCTTGCTCTTTTGGATTGGGAAGAGCATGAATACTTCTGCCGTAATGAGGAGGAGTTAATGGTTTGACAACACTCCACCATTTCCAAAAAAAGGTCAAAAAGTTCACATGTTTCCTTTCGCCGATAAAATCAAATCTTAGTCAAAGCAACCTTAAAGCGACAATAAAGTACAATACCTACAATAATGATGAGGGGGTTGTATGGGTTATAAACGCGTATTAGTAAAGTTCTCAGGTGAGGCTTTGGCTGGTGAAAACGGGTATGGTATCGATACAAAAATCCTCAAGTTTATTGCAACTGAGATTAAAACACTCATCGATGCCGGCATCGAAGTAGGAATCGTTATTGGCGCCGGTAACATTATCCGTGGAGTTACTGCGGCGGCTGATGGCGTTATTAGTCGTACAGCAGGTGATTACATGGGGATGCTAGGAACGGTCATCAACTCTGTCGCACTTCAAGAAGCGTGTGAGCATGAGGGGATGTTAGTCCGCGTTCAAAGTGCCATTAAAATGGAGCAAATTGCGGAAGCGTTTATCGTTCGCCGTGCCGTTCGCCATTTGGAGCATGGTCGCGTAGTAGTTTTTGCAGCAGGAACGGGAAATCCTTTCTTTACCACAGATACAGCGGCAACGCTTCGTGCGGTTGAAATCCAAGCGGAAGTTATCATCAAAGCGACGAAAGTGGATGGTGTATACGACAAAGATCCCAAAAAATTTGCCGATGCAATTAAGCTTCCGGTACTTGGATATGATCAAGCACTTCAAGATCATATCAGAGTTATGGATGACACGTCTATTGCTTTGGCAAAAGAGAACAAGCTTCCGATTATCGTCTGTGATATGTTCACCCCGGGTAATCTTTTGAGTATTATCCAAGGCAACTTAGACAGTTGCTCAATCGTACAATAAACCTAAAAGGAAATTTAATGAGACTTGAACAATTAACTGCAAAAGCACTAGAGACTGCAAACATTGACCGTTATCAGTTGGCATTAGCCGTAGCAAAGCGCTCAGAGCAACTTCAAATCGGTGCATCAACAAAGCTTAATGTTGATTTGAAAAAAGCAAAAGCTGCGGATGTTGCTTTGATGGAAATTGCTGAAGGGCACATTACCATCAAAGGTTTCGTAGACAAAGCGTAATTTCCTCACAAAGCCGCATCATTGAGCCAGATAGATATTGAAAGCATCAAAAAAATCAATGATGCGGAGAGTGCAATTGCATATCTTCGTGCTCGTATTACTTCGTCACCCCTTCTTGAACAAGCCTTTACTTTAGCTTCTGATGCCCATGATGGTCAATGCCGTAAAAGCGGCGAGCCTTACATCGTTCATCCTATATTAGTTGCCAGTATCGTTGCTGAGCTTACCGGTGATGAAGCGATGGTGATTGCAGCGTTATTGCATGATGTCGTGGAAGATACGGTCATTACGATTGAAGAAATCGGCTTTGATTACGGATCGGATGTCGCCCATTTAGTTGAGGGATTGACGAAAATCGATATGATTCGTGATGCGGAACTTATCCCTTCTCACTCTGATCAAAAACTGGTCGTTTCTGCTTTAACTTTCCGCAAAATGCTTCTTGCCTCCATCGAAGACGTTCGTGTATTGGTCGTTAAGTTGTGTGACAGACTTCACAATATGCTCACGCTTGACGCCCTGACGCCTGCTAAACAACATCGTATTGCAGAAGAAACATTAGTCGTTTATGCTCCGATTGCGCATCGTTTGGGAATCTCTTTTCTAAAAAATCTTTTGGAAGATTTGAGTTTTAAATATCTTTTTACCGAAGACAAGCTTGCTATCGAGAGTTATTTGGAAGAAAATTTTCGCTCTATTAACGAAAGACTCGGTGAGTTTTGTGAAAAATTAACTCAAATTTTACTCTCCAACGGTATGTGTCAAGATGATTTTGAAATACTGAGCCGTGTAAAGCATCACTACTCTATTTATCTCAAAATGCAGCGAAAAGGGATCAGTATTGATGAGATTCTCGACCTTTTAGCGGTTCGTATTTTGGTTAAAGACCCCATAGATTGTTATAAAGTTCTTGGGATGGTTCATCTCAATTTTCAGCCTTTGAGTGCACGATTTAAAGACTATATTTCCATCCCAAAAGAGAACGGTTATCAGACGCTTCATACGACGGTTTTTGATGAGAGCGCTATTTTCGAGGTGCAGATTCGTACGATTGAGATGCATGCGACGGCGGAACTCGGGGTTGCTGCACATTGGAAATATAAAAGCGGCGGGAATAATGCCATAAATCTCGATTGGCTGCATAATCTTCAATATCAAAACGAATCGGTTGAAGCATTTTATGAACTGATCAAAAATGATCTTTACAGTGATGATATTTCAGTCTTTTCACCTAAAGGAAAAGCGTTTACTCTCCCTCGCGGAGCAGTGGCGCTTGATTTTGCCTATGCCGTTCATACGGCTGTCGGAGACAAAGCGGAAGGGTGCTTAATCAACAAAGAAAAAGCCAGCCTTTTAACAGAATTGCATAACGGTGATGTGGTTAGAATTGTTACCGCATCCGATAGTAAAAAAATCACCCGCTGCACATGGATTGATGCAGTAAAAACCTCGCGTGCAAAATCAAGTATGCGAGCCAATTGTAACGGACGTATACGTTCAATAGATCATGACAGCGGTGTGAATATTCTATCGACGGTTCTTCGTTTGCCTGCGGATAAAGTGGCAGAAGTTTTAGAAAAAGTAGAACTTTCAGATCAATGGTATCGCATACCTCGCGAGCTTGATTTTTTCAAAGAAGTACTCAACCGGATTAAAGGAGCAATGCAAGAAAGCAGCCGTTTTGGAGCATTTTGGACGAGAGATCGTTTCAAGCTCAAACCTTTTCTTTTTAGCTCGATTGAGGTCCTGTCTAATCAAAATATTTCGGATGCAGTTTTTGACTATTGCTGTCACCCTAAATCAGGGGATGAGATTGTTGCATTTTATCAAGAGGGGAAAGCACATATCCATCATAAAATGTGCAAACATGCGGCAGGGATGATTGATGAGCATCAGCCAATGGTGTTTGTCCAGTGGAAACAGCAGCATTTTAGCCGATACCATTTGATTATCAGTATGGCAAATGCAAAAGGCTCGCTTGCAGATTTATTAACGTATATGGCAAAGATGGGGGCTGATATTGAAAGTATAGAACTGGGAAAAGCAAAATCAGAGCATACTCAATACTGTGAAATGGAGTTTCAAACGTTAGAACGGGATTTAAACCGACTGCGTTCAAAGCTCGATAAAAAAGGGAAAATAATACAATTTTTTCGGACCGATGATGCGTACCGAAGCCAAGGATAAAGAATGATAGATCAAAAGATACATGAAGCATTAGAAGAAATTAAACGAGGAACAGCTGAAATTATTGATGAAGCTCGCATCGTAGTTTTATTAAAAAGTTTTTTTGAAAAAGGGGAAACGTATACCGTCAAAGCGGGATTTGACCCGACCGCTCCCGATTTACATTTAGGGCATACGGTTTTGCTTCAAAAATTGGCTGCGTTTCAAAAATACGGCGCACATATTCAATTTTTGATTGGAGATTTTACCGCTCAAATCGGTGATCCGACGGGTAAAAGTGAAACGCGCAAAAAATTGCTTCCGGCTCAAATCGAGGAAAATGCGCAAAGTTATAAAACCCAAGTCTTTAAAATTCTCAATCCTGAACAAACCACCGTCGTTTTTAATGCGGATTGGATTAATCCGCTGGGAGCTGCCGGAATGCTGGAGCTTACCACGACGTTTAATGTTGCGCGTATGCTTGAGCGTGATGATTTTGACAAACGCCATAAAGCCGGTATCTCTATCTCCATCAGTGAGTTTTTATACCCACTTCTCCAAGGCTACGACAGCGTTCATCTCAAAAGTGATATCGAAATTGGGGGGACGGATCAAAAGTTCAATCTTTTGATGGGACGTCATTTGCAACGTGCATATCAAGTGGGCAAAGAACAAGCTGTCTTAATGATGCCGATTCTCGAAGGGCTTGACGGAGTGCAAAAAATGTCCAAGAGCTTGGGCAATTACATCGCAGTTGCGGATGCCCCTAACGATATGTACGGCAAGATTCTCAGTATCAGTGATACTTTGATGTGGAGATATTATGAGCTTCTCAGCACGCTAAGTCTAAGTGAAATTGAAGCATTAAAAGTGGGTGTAGCAGATGGTTCATTGCATCCAAAAAAAGTAAAAGAGACGTTGGCTCTTGAGATTACGGCTCGTTTTCATACAATGGGAGAAGCAGTGAATGCAGCTGAAGAATTTCAGCGTGTTCATGCTCAAAGCGAGATTCCTACTGAAATGGATGAATATACATTTGAAGGACCGGTTTGGATAGCAAAAGTTCTTACTGAGTCTTCACTTACCCCATCTACATCACAGGCACGTCGCGACATTAAGCAAGGCTCTGTTAAAATTAACCAAGAAAAAGTAGACGATGAGCAGTTGCAGTTAAATGCAGGTGAATATGTCGTGCAAATCGGCAAACGGAAATTTGCCAGAATAAAGGTCTCCTAATGAGTTTTAAACCACTTCAAATCGGTAAATATACTATCCCCGTTCCCATCGTTCAAGGTGGTATGGGTGTTGGAATCAGTTGGGACAGGCTCGCTGGAAACGTTTCTCTTGAGGGTGGTCTTGGAGTTATTAGTTCGGTAGGAACCGGAAATTACGGAGACAAAAGTTATTCAGATAGACTTGTCGCAGGTCGTCCGTTGGAAGCAGAAAACTTTTATTCTCGAAAAGGACTTATCGCTATTTTCGAAAATGCTCGTAAAATTTGTGGTGATGCTCCGTTGGCATGTAATGTTTTGTACGCTATTAATGATTACGGTCGGGTAGTTACGGATGCATGTGAAGCGGGTGCAAATATTATCATCACGGGTGCCGGATTGCCAACGAATATGCCTGAGTTTACGGCTGATTATCCTGATGTTGCACTTGTCCCGATTATCTCTTCTCCTAAAGCGCTTTCAATTATCTGCAAGCGATGGCAAAAACGCTATAACCGCCTTCCTGACGCTGTTATTCTTGAAGGTCCTAAAAGTGGCGGTCATCAAGGTTTTACCTATGAGCAATGCGCGATGGATGAGTATCAGCTTGAAAACTTGGTAAAACCGGTTGTTGAAGAAGCTGCATTATGGGGTAATATTCCTGTTATAGCCGCCGGTGGTGTGTGGAACAAATCGGACATTGATGAAATGATGGCATTGGGTGCATCCGGTGTTCAAATGGGAACCCGTTTCATCGGCACTTTTGAGTGTGATGCGCATGATAATTTTAAACAAGTTCTTCTTGACGCTAAAGAAGAAGATATCACTTTGATGAAATCTCCTGTGGGTTATCCTGCTCGCGGTGTTCGTACCAATTTACATGGTCTTATCGATACACGTACGGGTCCTGCCATTAAATGTATCTCAAACTGTGTTGCTCCGTGCCATAGAGGTGTTGAAGCAAAAGAGGTTGGCTTTTGTATTGCCGATCGTCTTAGTGATGCCTATTTTGGAAATTTAGATTTTGGTCTTTTCTTTTCGGGAACGAATGGTTACCGTATTGAGAAGATAATCTCCGTCAAAGAGTTGATGGATGAGTTGACGCAGGGTGAATAATATCGTATGTTAAAACAAATTATTTTTTTATTACTCCTTTCAGTATCGCTGTTACTGGGAGCTATCGATGATATGGCACGGTTGGAGGGAGCTAAAAAAGCACTGACCAGCAATGATGAAATAGAGCAGTTTCGAGGATATAATGAGTCTAAAAGCATTTATCTCAAAGCAATGCAAACCAAAAACAGTGCTTTAGAAAAAGAAGCATTGGAAGGGATTGTAAAGGGAGGAGAGCTTTTACGAATCGACGTTACTCGGTATAAAACCGAGTTGATAAAGTTTTCTTCTCCTGCCATTGCCCAGAATACTTCTGCTATTGTAGCAACAATGCCAAAACCCCTAGACCCAACGCAAAAGCCCCTTGTGTTTCCGAAAGAATATCTAAAATCTTCACTCCCGCCACCCACTAGCATCATTCCTAATTTCTTGACACCAACAAAAGAAGAACTCATTAAAAAACCTATGATTCTTAAAGCTGTCAATGAAATGGAATTGCTGAAACGTCATCGTTTATTGGATACACAATGGAAGGATACGGGTATAGAGTTGACATTTGATTCAAAAGTAGAAGCCAATGAAATTCATCTTTCTAAAATAATTGAGTCTGATAAGCAGCGTTTTCGTTATATCATTGATATTGATGGCGGAAGCTTATCGCAAACCAAAACACTTGAGCACAGTTCTATTCAAAAAATTCGTTTAGCACAATACGATTCTAAAAGACTACGTATCGTTATCGAACACAACGAAGCCATCGCGATAAAGCCAATCCTGAAAGGTCAATCAGTATATATTGACCTTTCATTGCCAGTGTCTACTAAGGGAGTGACTCCACCTCTAGCTGCATTAGTCGTGCAGCCTCCAATTATTCAAGATCCCCCTTCTTTGATTGGAACTTTACCTACTTTAACAAATATTACTCCTCGTGACCGAAGTAAAAAAGTAATTGTTATTGATCCAGGACATGGGGGAAAAGACAGCGGTGCTACGGGTAATGGACACATGGAAAAAGACATAGTATTGCAAGTGAGTCTTCAGCTTTATGAGGAACTGCGCTCAATGGGATATACGGTGTATATGACTCGATCGAACGATACCTTTATTGAACTCAAAGATCGAACAAAATTTGCTAATGATAAATCGGCAGATCTTTTTTTATCCGTTCATGCCAATGCAATACCTAAAGGTTCAGATGTCAATGCCGCCTACGGTATTGAAACGTATTATCTCTCACCCGGACGAAGTGAACGGGCTATGCGTGTTGCTGCGTTAGAAAACTCAGAAGACATGAGCGAAATGGGTGCTTATGGTAAGCTCAGTTTTTTAAATGTTTTAAACAGTGAGAAAATTATTGCGTCTAATAAACTTGCCATTGATATTCAAAAAGGTGTTTTAAATAATCTTCGTAAACAATATCCAAATATTAAAGATAATGGAGCAAGAGAAGCTCCTTTTTGGGTATTAGTAGGAGCTCAAATGCCGGCAATTTTACTGGAAATAGGCTATATCAGTAACCCTGATGAATCGGCTCGTATTGCAGATGGTAAATACCAAAAATGGATGGTAGTAGGTATTATGGATGGTGTTAAGCATTATTTTGCTAATAATCCATAACTGAGAGATAGCTCTTGCTGCTATTTCACCCTCTATTCTTTGGATAAATATCCTTTATACTTCATCAAAGATTCTTATCTTTTTAGTTGGAAGAGTAAAAAGAAAATTGATGACGTCCGGCTTGTTTTGAGTCGTACATAGCAGTATCCGAGTTTTTGAGTAGCTCCTCTGCCGTTTTCCCGTCTTTAGGATAAATACTAATCCCGATACTGCATGAACTGAAAACTTCTTCATGATTGATGGGGAAAGGTGATTTAAAAAGTTCTAATATTTTTTCGGCAACCGATATAAAATGCTGACCAGAATCTTCGTTGTCGACAATGAGTACAAATTCATCGCCTCCATTGCGTGCGATGGTGTCACCTTTTCGGATTGATTTTTGTATTCGTTTCGCTACTTGCACCAAAAGCTGATCCCCAACCAAATGACCCAGTGAATCGTTGATCTCTTTGAAATGATCCAAGTCAATAAAAAAGAGTGCAAATATTTCATTTGAACGACTTTTCTTTTCGATTGTATGACTGATTCGATCCGCGAGAAGACGACGATTGGGCAGATGAGTGAGTGAATCATGCATAGAGATATGGGTTAATTTTTTTGTTTCATTCAGCAATTGATTTTGAATGTTCAAATAGGCGCTAATATCATGCCGAATTTCGAGATAGGCAATAATATTCCCATCGTTGTCAAAAATTGCTTTTGCATGAATGTCTATATGATGTTTTTTACCCTGTTTATCTGTATGCATATGGCGAATGGTAGAAGGCTGTTTTGTGTTGGAAACATGATCTATGGGACAGTTTTTATGGTCGTTTGTACACGCACCGTTCGTCTGATTCGAAATGGTATAACATTGTGGCAATATCTTGTTTGTACCCTCTCCCTTGAGTTCTTTTGCCGCTTTGTTCATCATGCTTACGGTGTAATCAGGCAAGATATAGAGGATGGGATCGGGGATTTCGTCAATAATGGTTTGCATCATCTTATGCGAATCATCCAATTTTTTTTCAAGGGTTAAAACACGGGCTATTTTTTTTAATATACCCAAAAGAAGCACCGGATTAGTTGGTTTTAAAATGTAATCATCGACATGCAATGCGATCGCTTTAAGCAGCAGATGGGTATCGCTAAAAGCAGAGTTAACGATAATGGGAATATTGGGTGAGGATTCACGCATCCGTGCAATCATCTCCAATCCTCCTATTTTAGGCATCTGGATATCCGTTAAAACAATATCAGGAGAATTTTTTTCAAAAAGAGCCAATCCTTCTTCCCCATCTTTAGCCGCATATACGGCTTTAAAATACTCTGCAAATGCACCGATAAATGCACGTGCAGTTTCTGAATTGTCTTCAACGTATAAAAGAGAATAGTCCTTAAGCATTAGGTTCTGCTTGCAGTGAAATAGTGGTTTGCATACCATGATCCAGTGATTCCATTTGGATAGATCCATTCATACTATTTTCAATAATCATTTTACTCATATACAATCCAATTCCGGTTCCCTCTTTTTTGTCTTTTGTCGTAAAATAAGGCTCAAATAAGCGATCAATTAGGTCAGGAGGGACGCCGCTTCCATTATCCGTGATAATCATCCGAACGATATTCTCTTGTCGTTGTATGCCAATTTGTATTAATCCATTTGGATTACCGGTTTTAATGAGGGCGTCTTTTGAGTTATTCAAAATATTGAGTAGCACTTGAGCAAACTCATTTTCAAATCCATAGATTTGTACGTCCTCATGGGTATCATTTTGGATGACAATATTATGATTGTCAAACGTATCTTTGACAAATGAAATGGTTTTTTTGGTAATTTCGTACAGAGAAAAAAGCTTTTTTGATTTGTTAGGATTGAAAAAATCTCTAAAATCATCAATGGTTGAAGACATGTGCTGTATGTTGTTTTGAGACTCTTCCACGAAGGTATTAAACATCGTCTCATCAATCGTCTTGTTTTCGAATTTTTTCTGTATACCAAAAAGATTTAGTGCCAAAGTATTGAGCGGTTGCCGCCATTGATGGGCAATATTACCGATCATTTCTCCCATACTGGCGAGTTTGGACTGCTGAAACATCAACTCTTGATTACGGATAATATCTGTTTTGTCGGTAAAGCTGATAATAACGCCGTAATCATTAGCAGATAGATTGATTCGTTTTATTTGCAGCCAATAAATTCGATGATCGATGGTTAAATCGTACTGCACTTCATTGGCATTTTGAACGACATTTTTAATATCGTCAAAAAGATTGGGGATAGGAAAATACTCATGAATAATAATTTCGCTTAGATTGATTCGATTGGCATTGGCAATTTCGAAAAACTTCTCAACACCTTTGGTATGAAGAAAAAGATCCAGATTTTTATCTAAAATCAACACATCAGTATTGATCACTTCTACTACTTTGTTGAGTGCCTCATTGACAAAGGCGAGTTCGTTGTTTTTGTGCTCAAACTCGTCATTGACGGTACGCAGTTCCTCGTTGGTACTTTGCAGTTCTTCATTGGAAGTCTCTAACTCTTCGTTGGTGCTTTGGAGTTCTTCATTGGTGCTTTGCAACTCTTCATTGGTACTTTGGAGCTCTTCGTTGGAGGTTTCAAGTTCTTCAATCGTGATTTGAAGCCGCTCTTTGAGAGCAGAGAGTTCATTCTCGAGAATGTTGAAGTCGTATCCATCGACGGTTTGGGGCTGATAAGAAGAAATAGACGAGGTCTCTTTTTCATTGATATCATCAAAGGTGATGAAGAAACTGTTTTCTGAGAGCTTATTGTGTCCGAGAGGAAACGCGGTGATGACAACATAATTTCGTTCATCGCTCAGAGGTAAAACTCTGATTTTTTTAGAGACAACAACTTGCTCATTTCGGATGACTTCACTCAGTGTCGCCCTCATGTCTAAACGTAAAAAATCGGAAACTTGTTTGTAAATATCGTTGGTCACAAGCCCCTGCGGATTGGAGATGTATTTGTTCTCTCCCTTGAAAAACAAGATCGTTCCATTGCCATCTATAACCACCCCATTGACTGCAAAAAAGGAGGTTACAGCACTGTTGATGGAGGCATTAACATCCAGACTGTTGACTTCATCGCGCAATTTTTTCGTACCGCGCTTGAACTCTTTTTTCTGAAAATAGGCTAACCCTTCGATATCTATTACACCCGTATCATTGGATTTGCGATAAATTTTGTATTTGTTATCGACGATGGAATAAAGATTGGTCAATGTTCCGATTGTTTCGGAAGATCCTAAAAACATCAGCCCCTGATAACGCAAAGCATAATAAAAAATACTCTGAACGCGTTGCTGTAAATCAGGGTTGAAATAGATCAGCAGATTGCGGCAGCTGACAAAATCAAGATTTAAAAATGGAGGATCTTTGATAACGTCATGCTTCGAAAATACAATCATGTCGCGTATGCTTTTGGTCGGAGTATATCGATGGTTTTTTTCCACAAAATAAAGGTTTATCAGGAACGGATCGATGTGACTCACTTCGTCTTCGCTAAAGTTCCTGCTTCGGGCTTCGTCGATAGCTTCTTCGCTGACATCGGTTGCAAAAATGGTCACTTTTTTAGTCATTCCCATCTTCTTGAGAAGTTCAGTAATTACAATGGCGATAGAATAGGCTTCATCACCAAACGCACAGCCTGCAACCCATATACGTACATGGGTATCAAGTTTGTCGGCGAGCATTCTTTCTAAGTGCTCTTCCAATGCGGCAAAAGCCTCTTTGTCACGAAACAAAGAGGTAACGATAATGAGAAGTTCTTTTTTCAGATTCAGTATCTCTGCTGAAGAGCGTTGCAAAAGGGTGATATATTCATCAACACTTTCAGATTTGGTTTCGATGATTCTGCGTTCAAGTCGGCGATGGATGGTGGCTTCTTTGTAATCGCTAAAATCAACCTCTCCTTTTTGGTTGAGGAGGCTAAAAACTTTATCAATGTTGTCCAACACATCAAAATGACGGTCAAAATAGGTGGGATCATCGATAGCATAAATAATCCCCTGCGCGAGAAGATCAGGAGGAAGTACTGCATCTACTGCTTCCGTATCGATTGCGGCTTTGGGCATTGAAAAATATTTGGCATTTTCATTTTGAGCAAGGGCGATTCCCCCATTTTGCTTAATCGCCACAATTCCCTCAGCTCCATCACTTCCTGTACCGCTTAAGATAATTCCAATCGCTTTTTCTTTTTTTTCGAGTGCAAGTGATTTAAAGAAACGGTTAACGGAGGGTTTTGGGTAGGGCTTGAGAGGAGGTGTCATTAAGAGAAAGTGACCATCTTCGATTACTAAATCAAAACTTGGCGGACAGAAATAAATTGTATTGCCCTTTGGCTTCATTTTATTGGTCACTTGAATAATAGGAAGTTTGGAATATTTTTGGAGCAATGAACCCAACATCGTCGGTTGTTTTGGGTCGAGGTGCTGTGTAATGATGTACGTTATTGCATCGGATGGTTCGATATTTTGGATAAATTTTAAAAGAGCCTCAAACCCTCCCGCGCTCGCACCTAATCCCACAAGAGTCAAATTTTCATAATTCAGATTAAATTCTTTTTTAATTGGCATAGATTAAACAATTCCTTTGATTTGCTGCATCAGCTGATTAACACGGCTGACGTCTTTTTGAACACCTAAAAAGTAAAGTAGTTTCCCAGTTTCCTTATCAAATATAGGGCTGATAGTGATTTCATTATAAACAAGCTGCCCCTCTTTGTCATAGTTGCGTAATGTAACGGTGACGTTTGTTTTAGCCGTTATTGCACGTCGTATTTCATCCAATGCCGACTGGTCTCGATCGTCTCTATGTAAAAAACGGCAATTTTTATGGATGACTTCATCCCGTGTGTACCCAAATAGATCGCTAAATGCTTGGTTTACATAAATTAGAGGATTATCAGGCAGATTGGGATTGGTAATGATGATTCCATTTTTAGCTTGATCCAAAATATCCAAAAGGTATTTTTGAAATTCACTGTTATCATCATGAAATTTTCGGAGCATATAACGCCCGCCGTAAAAATTACTTATTTCTAAACAAGGGACTTTTTTTCGTAAATCACTAATCATATTTCGGATTATTTTGGCTTTAAATTCTTTATCGTACTCATAAAAAACATCTAAAAAAATATCAATGATATGAACAGATTTGTCAAAATTATTGACAAGATAATTAAGCAGTCTCGTCATGCTGGCGGTTAAAACAATAACTTTGTCATGATCTATAACGATACGGGTATCAGGATTCCAGTAACAGTCATCAGACAATTTTATAAGTAATTTGTTATTCATATTTTGATTATAGTATAAAAGTACCCGTGAAGTGCCTTTTAAATAAAAAAGAGCAAATTTAGAAGTTATTTTCCCTATCCACCACGCGAGTGTTTACTTTTAATGGATTATAATAGTTGTAAAAAAGAAGGATCAAAGATGCAAAATTTAATCATTAATTTAGCGGTTAGAGATATTCGTAAGAGCATTGCCTTTTATAGAGATATTTTGGGATTTATCCCCATTATGGCTGTTCCTGAAGATAAAAGCAGTATTGGCCCTGACTTAGAAGAGGGCAAAAACTACCTTTTTGCGATGGTAAAATCGGGCGGGGTGGAAATAATGCTTCAACAAGAAGAGAGCCTGCGTGAAGATATAGGAAACTTTTTTACCGATATCGGTGCATCGGCAACTTATTATATCCGAGTGGACGATGTAGATCAGTTCTATGAAACCATTGCTTCAAAAGTTGAAGTCATAAAACCTATTGATACGACATGGTATGGAATGCGGGAATTTTACATACGCGATATTAACGGGTATGTTTTTGGCTTTGCAACACAAGTAGTATAATGAGATTTTCGGAAGTTGAATATTTCACAACAATAAAATGATGGTACGATAATCAAATGAAAGAAAATTAAATAAGGAACATTCAATGAATCCATTTACTACGCACGGTGCATTTAGTTGGTTTGAGCTTTTAACGGGCGATGTCGAAGGGGCAAAAAAGTTTTATGGTGACGTTTTTGGTTGGGAGTTTAAAAAAGCTGATAATGTCGATTTTGACTACCAAGTGGTATCGATTAACGGTCAAGAGATGGCTGGAATAATGGACATAAAACATTGTGGTGATGAAAAAATACCGCCGCATTGGGGCAATTACATAACCGTCACAGACATTAAAGCCACGCTAGAGAAGGTAAAAGAGCTAGGGGCAAATGTTATTGTCGAGATTACGCCGATACCGAAAGTCGGCGATTTTGCTATTATACAAGACCCGCAAGGAGCGGTAATATCGGTGATTGAATATAAGATGGCGTGTTAAACAACGCAAAGGATTAGCGATGAATCTGCAAAAGCTCAAAGAAGCTGAAGCAAGTTTTTTCACCTTTTATCCCAAAGGGTTCGAAGACGAAGCACTGCTACCGATCATCAAACGTCATAATACGGCAAAAATAGCTGAAAGTGTAAGAGAACTCTTCGCGCCTGAGAAATTTTCACGTACCGAAGAGATAGGTGAGGGCTTTGCCAAAATCGTCTCTAAATCCTCTCTTATCTCGCTTTTTGAAAAACCAAAAGTCCGTGATATGGTAAAAGCGATGAGTATGGAACAGCAAGATATGTTTGCTATCGGATTGTATGAACTTTTGCACGCTGATCAAGAGAAAGGGTTTAGAATCCTCGTCGATGTCCTCAGTATCTACAAGCTCGCAAAATGGTCGATTGTGACGCTCATCCCCTATTATTACGCACGGGATAAAGAGTTTTTTATCAAACCGACCACAACCAAGGACATTATCAAATTCTTCAATATAAGCGGTTTAGAGTATAAGCCCAAACCGACCTATGAATTTTATATGCGCTATACTCAGATACTTAAAGAGATGAAATCACACGTATCTCCTTTGATTGGTGCAGATAATGCAGGCTTTACTGGATTTTTGATGATGGCGATGAAATAGAACCCTAATTTTCTTTCTTCTCTAACGCCAACAAAAACTCTTTTTTTTCTATCCCTCCGCTGTATCCTCCCAGACCTCCACTACTAGCAATAACACGGTGACAGGGGATCAAGATAACGATAGGGTTTCTACCATTGGCATTAGCAACAGCACGGACAGCTTTAGGATTTCCGAGTTTCTTTGCTTCTTCTGCATAGGATATTGTTGTTCCGTAGGGGATACTTTGTAGAGTTTTCCAAACACTTATTTGAAACAGTGTCCCTTGTGGATTTAAAGGCAGTGTAAAGTCATGGCGTTGACCTTCGAAATATTCGTGTAATTCCTTTTCCAGCTGAAGTAAAAGCGGATGTTCAGAGTTTTCTATTTGAGAGGAGTCATTAGCAAAATCGAGAGCGATGATTGCTTCTTCCTCACACTCGGCAATCAATATGCCAATCGGGGAAGTGATCATACGTTGAAGTTTTTTCATACATCCATTATAGTGATTTATACTAAAAAGGATGTCCAGCTACATTTAGGGTTTTTCACCATTACAAATAAAATTTAGTGCACTTTGATCAGATCGACGATTTCGCCGACAGTGAGGAGTTTTCCGGTACTTACGACTTTACCGTCGATAACGAGTCCGGGGGTGCTCATCACGCCATATTCCATAATTTTCATGATGTCTTCGACTTTTTCGATCTGAGCAAATTTGCCGCTTTGTGCTACCGCTTGTTTCGTTGCCTCTTCGAGGGCTTTGCATTTGGAACAGCCTGTTCCTAAAATTTCGATTTTCATTGTTTTTCTCCTATTATTATTTCATGTTAAACACTTTAGGAACAAAGTCCCTAAAGTGGCAAGGACAAGTTTGTCCTTTGCAATCCCCTAAAGCTTTCCGCATAAATGCGGAAGATTAACAAAGTTTATTCTTTATTTCCTAATAGACATTCTTGCATCATGGGTGCAAGGGTTTGAGCATCAACGTCTCCGGTAATGGTGATCGTTGATCCTCCCTGAACACTTTCGAGATCAATTGATTCGATCTTTTGCATCATTGCAGGATCACAGTTACATGAACATTCTCCAGTTTTACATGCCTCTATTTTAGCGCTTAACTCTTCAGTGCTAAAGCCTGAAAGAAAAGCTTTTACACCATTTTTTTGATTACTAATTTCGATTTTCATATTGACTCCTATAAAATTGCGTTAAACAGATACCCGACACCCATAATTCCGAGTGTAACGGTACCGAAAAAGATGGCGATGAGCTTGAGGCTCATTACACGTTTTAGGATCATAGCTTCAGGCAGCGAGAGTGCTGTAATCGCCATCATAAACGACAATGCCGTCCCCATCAGCATCCCTTTGGAGGTGAGTACTTCGATGAGCGGCATTACCC
>JAGXHZ010000015.1 GCA_024635855.1 Sulfuricurvum sp. | reverse complement strand
TCCTATCCCAACTGCCTTTATGGAGTACCGAGAAAACCAGTGGGCAGATGAAAATCGAGATATGCACCTCACGCAAAAATGGGTCAGTATGGATAAAATCTCTCCCAACATTATCAAAGCAGTCCTTATCGGAGAAGACGACGGATTTTGGAAGCACGACGGATTTGACGTCAAAGGGATGGAAAACGCTATCGAGCGCAGTATCAAGAAAAAAACCTTAGCCGGCGGAAGTACCATCAGCCAACAACTCTCGAAAAATCTATACCTCTCACCGAGCAAGAATCCGGTGCGAAAAATCAAAGAGGCGATTCTCACATGGCGTATCGAAAAGACTCTCTCCAAACGCCGTATTTTAGAGATTTATCTCAATGTCGCGGAATGGGGTGATGGGATATTCGGTATCGAAGCCGCCGCACGTCATTATTACCACAAAAGTGCCAAAAACCTCACGGCAAACGAAGCTTCACGACTCGCTGCCGTTCTCCCTAATCCTATCAAATACAATCCGACAGGCAATCAAAAATACGTCAAAAATCGCGCTCGTATCATCCTAAAAACCATGAAGCGCAGAGGTGTCATCCAATCCATCTATAAAGAGGTTATGACACCCGTAAAAGAAGAGAATCTACCCGCAATAACTGAAATGAATGCTTCTGTAGAGTCATTATTTGATACGTCCACAAGTGATACACCCACAGAAAACGGCGAGTTCCCCGTGACTGAAAATCCCGTAGAATCTTCTGTTTTTATGCAGGATGAGGGGAATGTGACGCAGTAATTTTTTACTTGCTTTTGATCCGTCCCAAAGTAGAAAGCGCTATCAATGAAGTCAAAATAAGCAAATAAGCAGGAGCATACGCGTTTGAACTGACTTTTACTAAAGAGGTCATCAATGCCGGAGTAATACCCCCAACTAGTCCTGCAGCACTGCCTAATATCAAAGCAGTAAACGAGGCTCGGTATCCGTGGTACTCAAGTGCATGAACGACGGCTGAAAAGATCGGTGCTTGATAAGCGCACAGCAAAATCACCATCGCCATTACAGCACCAAGCGCACCGTAATATCCCCCATGCATCATCGCATACATCAACGGATAAATAGTAATGGCGCTCGTGAATGCAGCCGTTCTCATAACACGGATTGAGCCAAATCTATCTGCAAGCATTGCCATCAAAGGGATAAAAATGACCCCAAGGACAATCGAGATGGTATTGATATTTCCGGCTTGTGCTTTGGTTAATCCAGCACTTGCTTCAAGCCAGATAGGAAGATAAATGAACAAGGTGTAATAAAACATCCAAATGACAGAAGCAACAATGAGAAATTGTCCAAAAATCTTTTTGTGCTCTTTGAAAATTGCCACCAAGGGAATCGTTTTATCTTCATGCGGCTGATAGTTATCCGTGAGGTTTCTGCGTAAATAAAGTCCTGCCGCCGCAATGAAAATACTCAAAATGAATGGAATTCTCCATCCCCACTCACCCATTGCATCCTCACCCAAATACCAAAGCAATCCGCCACACAGTGCCGAACCCAGTGCCATCCCGATTTTTGCACCGACTGAGACGAATGAACCGTAAAGATTTTGGCGATTGGGACTGGATTGTTCTACGAGATAGACGATGGAACTTGCGTATTCTCCTCCTACAGAGAGTCCTTGAATCATACGCAGTAACACTAGTAATATCGGTGCCATTATCCCGATTTGCGTGTATGTCGGTAAAAATCCGATTAGAAAAGTCGGTAATGCCATCAACATCAGCGATGCCATAAGTGCATAGCGCCGCCCGACCCTATCCCCGATATGACCAAAAATAGCAGCCCCAACTGGACGCATAATCATCCCTGCCGCAAACGCTCCAAAAGAGCCGAGTAATGAGAGAAACGGATCATCTGAAGGGAAAAAAAGCTTTCCCATCATCACCGCTAAAAAACCAATGAGGGCAAAATCATAATACTCTATAACGTTACCGATAATTCCTGCGGCAATAATACGTTTTTTAGACCCGATCAAACGATCCATCCGCCACCGAGCAATTTGTCACCATCATAGAAAACCCCTGCTTGTCCGGAAGCCACACCCAGTATGGGTTCATGCAATTCTACGGTAGCATGATTTCCCTCAATGACAACGTTACAACCTACAGCCGTTGTACGATAGCGAAGTTTTACCTCACATTCAAAATTAACACGATCATCAAACATATTGACATTTTCCAGCACGACACGATGGCACTCTAATGCTTCACGAGGACCCACCACGATTTGATTCGTATCGGGTCTGATTTCAACTACGAAATGAGGATCATGGGCACCGTGAACACTAAAGCCTTTACGTTTTCCGATGGTGTAGTGCATGTAGCCTTTATGTTTACCGACTACTTTGCCCTCAAGGTTCAGCACTTCTCCCTCAACATCAACATTGACGTACGGCTTTAACACATCCGCATAGGTCGTTTCCACAAAACATATTTCACTGGATTCTCCTTGCGAAGCAAACGATTCCAATCCTGAAATACCGGCGGCATACGCTTTTATGTCCGTTTTATGCTTTTCACCCAGTGGAAAAAGGAGACGCGGAACCAGTGAAGGATCAATGTAAAAAAGAAAATAGCTTTGATCTTTTGTATCGTCTTCTGCCATCTGGAGATATTGCCCGTTATGGCGGATATAATGCCCTGTTGCTACAAAATCTGCCCCCAAAGAATCCGCAAACTCTACCATTGCCCCAAATTTAATATTACGGTTACACAATGCACACGGATTAGGGGTTTTCCCCTCTTTATAGGTTTCAATAAAAGGGTTAAAAACTTTTTCATTAAATTTTTCTTGCAAATCAAGGATGTGAAGTTTTACCCCTGCAAAATCAGCGGCTTTTTGTGCGCGGGCTTGGTGGATTTCATGATAGCCCGGTTTCGAATGGAGCTTCATATACACCCCTTCTACCTCGTAGCCTTGCTCTTTTAACAATAATGTCGAAACGGTAGAATCTACTCCTCCGCTCATCCCGATGACTACTTTTTGTCTCATTAAATACTTCCTTCGTCCACATTGGATCGATCATTCACATAAGCAGAAAGAGCCTGATAATATTTTGTATTGTCCAATCCCTCTTTTTCTAAATCCGCCATTTGTGCTTTCAATGATTTATCAATTTCTGTAAGCACGAAATCAAGATCATCACTGAGTGTAATAAAATCTATATCATCTTCGTCGATCATTCCCTCAGCCAAAACTTTTGTCCGTATAAATTCCATAAGCGGTGCATAAAATTCTGTCCCGATAACAAAAAGACGAACTCCCCATACTTTTCGTGTTTGAATTAACGTTAATGCTTCGAACATCTCATCAAGCGTTCCAAAACCGCCGGGAAAAATGACGTATGCCATCGAGTATTTAACCAGCATCACTTTTCGTGAGAAAAAGTAGTCAAAGCTTCGACCTTTCGTGATATATTGGTTTGGCTTCTGCTCTGAGGGAAGTTCGACGTTTAATCCTATGGATTCTACCTCTTCATGCTTAAATGCTCCTCGATTAGCAGCTTCCATAACTCCTGGACCGCCACCTGTAATGACATTATAGCCCTTGCTTCCAAGCATATCAGAAAGAGCCATAGCTTGTTGATAATACGGATGATTTTCATTCACGCGTGCACTTCCAAAAATGGTTACAGATGGACCCAATTCTCCTAATTCATCAAACCCTTGAACGAAATCGGAAATAATTTTAAAAATGCTCCACGACCCAGCAGACTTAATATCTTTGACATAGCGGCTGCTGGGATACTCTTTTTTTTTCCTTCGACCATTGGACATTTGTTACCCTTTTAGCTTCGTCAAACGCTCGCGCTTTGTCCCAATTGAGGTAATTTGTACTCCAAAGTTACCATCAACAATAACGACTTCGCCTTGAGCGATTACATGATCATCAACTAAAATATCGAGTGGATCATTCGCCAATTGATTGAGTTCAATAACAGACCCAATGTCCATACTCAAAACATCTTTGAGCAACATTTTTTTCTTACCGATACGAACACGGATGGGGAGCTTGACATCCATAATGAGACCGATATTTTTCATCTCGCCCTCATCAAGCTTGTGCCCTTTGTTCTGTCCTTCATTATTACTAAAAACAGAGTCTCTATCGCTTTTATCCTCATTCGCAATGCTGCTTGATCCCTCCAAAGCATTTACAATCGAGGAATCCACTGCAAACATTACCAAAGAATTGATACTGCCCAAAACAAAAGAAAAAACATACATCTTTGCATACGGATCAAGATTGATTTCTTCACTCTCACCAATAAAAATTGCACTCTCTGTCTTAATCGAAAACTTCGGAAGTTCTTTTTGTGAGCCCAATGTCGTGCTCATGGCTCCCGTAATATTTGAAATAATCTCTTTGAGTGCATCGAGATCATCGTCATTCATATCCTCTTTGCCCTCACCCTCACCGCCAAGCATCATATCGCCAAGCGCGGTAGCCAGCATTGGCGGAAGCATAATAACAGCACGTCCGGATGCTGCTCCGCTAAAGCTCAACTGTACCGAGGCAATCGGAGGAATAACATTGCTTACGATCGAAATGGTTTCAGCATCTTTAAACGTAACCGTAGGAGCTTGACCTGTTAATCCTTCAATCGTTGCCGTTGTTTCGGTAGAAAATAACCCGGTAAAATTACTCATCTTTCATCCTCATCAAACTCATCGGGAGTTCTTATTATCTCTTTTGCACCAATAATACGCTCTTTACGTTTGGTTTCAAACTCTTTAAGTGCACGCTTAACTGCATCTTTTTCTGTATCGATCACTTCGGTAATTTGAACCGATTTTCGAAAACGCCGCAATCCCATTTGTGCTACAAAACGCTCTTTTCCATCAACACTGACACTCACTACATCATTTGCAGGAAGGTTGAGACGTAAAATATCACCCTCTTCAATGTCTAACAGTTCATGCAGGCTTAACTCTGCATATCCGAGATTTACGTCCACATTGACATGAGCACCGCCAAGTAGGACTTGAAGTTCTTGATTACGGCTTTTTTTCGAACTTGTCTCATTGAGCATCAAATCGCGACTGGCAAGCTTGGGCAATATCGGCTCCAGAGCAATAACAGGATAGCATATATTCATCATCCCCGAACTGTGCCCGATAATAATCTCCATAACGACCATGACAACAATCTCATTTTGTGCGACGATTTGAACCACATTCGGGCTGGATTCTTTGGACTCAATTTGAGGATAGAGCTCCGTTACGGGACCCCACGCTTCCCGTAAAGTTGCCATCATAACACGCAAAATGGTTTCAAACAGCGAAAGCTCAATATCGGAAAACTCTCGATTTGCTTCAAAAGGCTCGCCCTTGCCCCCTAAAATACGATCCAACATCGGAAACGCAATAGAGGGATTAATCTCTAAAACACCGTTACCTTCGAGAGGCTTCATCGAAAAGACATTAAAGCTCGTCGGATTAGGCAGTGACATCAAGAACTCTCCATACGTCATCTGATCGACGGAGTGAAGCTGTATCTCAACAATGGAGCGCATAATAGACGATATTTGAGATGAGATAGAACGCGCCATCTTATCATGAATGCCTCTAAATGCCCGTAACTGCTCTTTGGAAACACGATTTGGACGCTTAAAGTCATAGAGTGTTATTTGGCGATTAGCAAATAAATTTTCTTCTTCACCATCCAGTGATACCTCACCTTCATCATCCACAACGTCCAACAGAGCATCTATTTCTTCTTGGGATAAAATATCAGCCATCTTTTACCCCCTTACCATTTCTTTAATACGTCGAATTACCGATTTGTGAATCTGTGAAATACGTGATTCTGTGATATTAATAATCTCACTAATCTCTTTCAACGTTAATTCCTCGAAATAATAGAGCTGAATAATCATCTGTTCACGCTCGTCAAATCCCATCAATACATCCCTGATAACATCAACTAACTCTTCGTGCTCCATGCGTTCAAGCGTTCCGCCTTCGCACTCATTGCCTAACTGATCGTCCAGTGGTAAAACAGTATAAATATCTGAAGCGATACGAGCTTCATGAACTTTTTCTTCCTCAATTCCCAATATTACTGCCAACTCTTTATTGGTCGGTTCACTGTCGTGCTGGAGCAAATGATGTTCAATCACAACATCGATTTCTTTGATAAGACGTCTGCTGGCACGACTCACAACATCCAGAGAACGAAGATAATCCAACATCGCCCCATACACTCTCGTTTTAGCATATCCCCAAAAGGAATCATTTTGTGCTTCATCGTAACGCCGTGCAAGTTTTACGAGTTCTTCCGTACCAATAGCCGACAAATCCATGTAATCAATGGAACTGGGTAACCGTTCTTTTAGCCGAAACGACATTGCCTTGACCGCAGGAAGATATTGCAATGCAAGTTGATCTTCTTTATGCTTCAGCTCTTGGCAATATACACCTGCACCACTCATTGACTCACCTTCTCATCTTCGCTGAGCAATTCAGATTTATGGACGTAATAGGCATCAATAAACTGCTCACGACGATTAATTTCACGAACATAATTGTCCAAACTTCTCTCATGCGAATGCTTGGGAAACGGATGAACTTTAACACCCAATGTTTGAAAATAAAACCCAACACATACATGGGCGAACAGATAAAAAAACGTGGTAATTAAAAGCACCAATCCCAAAAAGTTTTCAGCAGAGGTCGATTGCACTATCCCAAACACAACACCCAAGAGGAACCCTTGTACTGTTAAAAAAGAGACAAAGTTCGAACCGCGCATTATGTGCCTTGTAGGAATATCAAAAGTGTTCCATTAGGCGCTTAAAGAAGCCGCCGAGTCCACTCTCCTGTGGACTAACGAGCACATTTCGTTCCAATTTCTTTGCAATCTTTTTCACAATCATTTCCAACTCAACCGCAGGAGTCGAACTTGGAAATTCACGACTGTACAATGCCCTTTTTTTAACACTCATAGAAACTTTCGGATCCGACGTGATTTGCCCTAAAAAATTCAGTCGTAATTGGTCGCCAATGTTTGCAAGGGCAACTTTTTGAATTTTTTCAAACAAAGCTGACGCCTCTTTTTCACTGCGAACTTGATTCATGATAACACTAATATCATTGCGAAGACGTGAAGTGACTTTTATGGTCGCGTATGCATCTGTAATAGCCGCAGGATCAGGAACAGTCACCACAATCACATCATCGCATGCACGTAAAAAAAGTTGAATATGTTCGCCGATACCTGCTCCCGTGTCGATAATCATCACATCCAAATCATCCAACACATGCGCTTCATCCATAAAGCGTTCAAACAATCCCGACGAAGCATACTTAAAGATCTCTTCACCGCTCTCTCCGGGAATAAGAACGAGATTTTTTTCAATCGGAACCAAGATCTCCTCAACTGTAGCTTCTCCGCGAAGTACATGTAAAATATTTTTTTTAATCTTGACGTTGAACATCACATCGAGATTGGCAAGCCCTATATCTGCGTCAAAAATCCCTACTTTGAGCCCATTTTTCGCCATGACGTGTGCCATATTTGAGATAATAGTACTCTTTCCAACGCCGCCTTTCCCGCTGGTAATTGCAATGAAGCGAGTTTTTTTAGACGTAGCATGAGAGTTTTGTTTTACCAGAGCTTCGAGTTTAGTAGCTTGGTGTGTCATAGGTTTTCACCCTTACGAAATCCATTTAGCAAACAATCAATTAAAAAATCACTGCTGGAAACCACTAAATCTTCCGGAACTTCTTGTCCGATTGAAAAGTAACTGATGGGAACTTTTGTTTCATACACGAGAGAAAAAATATTACCAAACCCTCGTGTTTCATCAAGCTTTGTAAACATCATCGTATCAATTCCCAAGGGAGCAAAATTCTCATACGTTGACTTCAAATCTTCATATTTAATCGAACTTGGCAAAACAAGAATGACATCCACACTGTAATCCGTCGTGTTTGAGCGCAAGCACTCATAAATTTTTTCGATTTTACCCTTGTCATAAGGTGAGCTACCCATGGTATCGATCAAAATATAATCGCTGTATTGAAGCGAATTCAATGCAGTTGAAAATTCAGGAGGATCAACCACGGTCTCAATCCCCAGCTTCATCATCCGTGCGTATTGCATCAACTGCTCAACGGCTCCTATACGGTAGGTGTCCAATACGACCAATCCTACTTTGTATTTTTTCTCTAAAAAGTAGGAGTATCTCGCGGCCAGTTTTGCAATGGACGTTGTTTTTCCCACTCCCGTAGGACCTACAAGCATCACCACTTTTTTAGCGCCCATTTTAGGTGCACTCTCTAATCTAACGGGAATCATTTTACGCAATAAGGTTTGAAAATAACGCTTGACGGTTTCAGAATTTTCACGCATTTTGGAGGGCATATGCTCCAATGTAAGCTGCATGATTTCATCTAAATGTTCTTGATTCATACCGCTTTGCTGTGCAAGACGGTAAATCTCAGCAAACTCAGGAGGGATGGGAAGGCTATTTTTAGGTGATTTTTCATTCCAGAACATATTTTGAATAAGTTTGACCTTATCACCGAGTTTTTCTATCTCATCTTTAATTTTTTTGAGATCTTCACTTTGCACAACAGGAGTAAGCTTGGAAGGACGATCTACTTCCGTTACTTCTGCAATTTTAGAGATTTGCTTTGCAGCTTCGGATATGTTGTACAAAACATCATTGCTTTTTTGAGCTAAAGGTCGCTGCTTGGTCAAAGGTTCTGGTTGACGTTGAGAGCTGCGCGGCATTGTATTCTCTTCAACTCCTACCACGATTTCATACAGAGCAGTTTTTCCAAGTGATTTTTTTTGAATCTCACGCGTTTCGATTAGCATGGCATCTTCGCCGACTTCTAGCTGTGCTTTTTTCAATGCCTCCGCTGGAGTGGAACCGCTAAACGTTAAGATTTTCATAGTGCCTCCGTATCGTGTTTCGAGTCATGCTTCGCAATGGTATCACCACGCTGGATCGTTCTTTCCAATGGGGGTGAGGAACACTAAGCTCTGGATAATTCAAAGTCTTGTCACCGTAAAATATCACATCTAAATCAAGTGTTCTTGGAGCATTCGTAAAACTACGAACCCGCCCAAAACGCTTTTCAATTCTCCAAAGCAATCGTAAAAAAACTCGAGGAGAAAGCGATGTTGAAATTTCAATCACTGTGTTATAAAAATCATCTTGTTGAGTATATCCAAACGGAGGATTTTTTAAAATTACTCCGCTTTGAATGCGTTTAAGTTGAGACAGTTTCCCCAAATAAACCCACAAATGTTCCATACGCCGTCTGACATCGCCAACATTTCCACCCACTCCCAAAATAACGGAAAATCGGTGTTTATTTTCGACTCGTACCTTGGAAGGGAAAGTTCGACTTACATAAATCGAATGTTTCTTATCCACTATTCGCGTTAAAAACATATTTATTCTTGAGTTGCTTCTTGTTGAGCACGTTGCATTGCTTGAATTTCACTCAAAATCTGCATCATACCTACCATTGCCAAATGATAACCAAACGGTCCAAAACCGATAATGGATGACGTACATACAGGAGCGGTCATACTTGTTTGACGAAACTCTTCACGACGATAGATGTTGCTGATATGAACTTCAATGGTTGGGATATTAACCGCACTGATCGCATCACGAATAGCAATCGACGTATGCGTGTATGCAGCAGGATTAATGATGATCCCATCTGTATCGCCATAACACTCTTGAATTTTATCAACAATTTCACCTTCCAAATTACTTTGATAAAAATCAATTTCGATTCCGTTTTGCCCTGCAAAATCTTTCATTTGCGCATGAATTTGTTCTAAACGCATCGGACCGTACACTTGAGTGTCACGCACACCTAACATATTGAGATTTGGACCTTGAATTACCGCTATCTTCATACAAAAACCTTGAATTTTACTTTTAAGGCTAGATTATACGCGGTAGTAGATTACAAGGAACTTTTATTAGAGTATTTCAATCCGGTTTCTACCATTTTTCTTCGCTTTATACAAAGCCGCATCTGCACGGTTTAAAAGCGTTGCGTGTGTATCGCCTGCAACAAATAAGCTCACCCCGAATGATAATTTAACGTCTACAAATAACCTAAGCTTCTCGACAGTCATTCTTAGTTTTTCTGCTACATAAATGGCTTTACTTGCACTCACGTGGGATAATAAAAAGATGAATTCTTCTCCTCCCCATCGAGCGATTATATCTCCATTTTGTAGCGTTTGAGAGAGTACTTTGGCTATTTCCACCAATACCTCATCCCCTCTTGGATGCCCGTAGACATCATTGATTTGTTTAAAATGGTCAATATCCGCCATAACAATGGCAAATGAATCATCTGTTTTCCAATGTTCTCGCATCAACATAATGTTAAAAATCTCATCAAATTTATATCGATTATAAAGCTTGGTGAGCGAATCCGTTGTCGCCAAAAGTTCCAGCCGTTTTTTATCGGTTATATCATGATAAATTGCCGTATAACTGTTCAATACTCCCGAACCCTCAAGCCATGGAGTGACCACGGCATCTACCCATAATGCTTGTCCGTTTTTTGAAACAATTTCTATTTCACCACTCCAACGCTGTGCATTTTGAAGGGTATTTTTCATCTGTACATATTCTGAAACCGATATTTTATCCGAACAAATCACCTGTAACGGCCAATCCACAAGCTCATTTTCCTCAAATCCAAAAAAAGAATTAAAAGCTTTTGAAACTTCAATGATATGAAACTCCCCGTCTGTTTTTACAATCAATAAATTATCATCGATAATTTGCTTATCGTGCTGAAGCTCACTGTTAAGATGCGCTATTTTTTCCATCTGTTTTTGCAAAGTGATTTTCAACTCATGAAGATCACTGATGTCATACACCGCAATCATCACCATCCCTTGATCGATAATATAAGGGGAAATCGTGACTTGCAGCTGCATTGTACTTAAAAGAGAACTGCTGATTTTGTTTCGAGGGATGGGGATAAATCGATTATTCAATGAGGCATCGTAAAAAGTAGGAGAATTGAGTCTCAGGGTTGTTCGAATTTTTCGCTGAAGCGTGCGATAATCGATCTTTGGATAAAACGTTAAGAGTGATTTCCCCACTATATTACTATAGGCATGACCGGTATTGATTTCCAGCCATTGATTCCAATACATAACATTAAACTCTTCATCCACGATCATTATTCCGTGTTCTAGCGCATCGAGTAAAATATTGGGGTAATCAACCGGTTTTTTCATGCATACAATTCTTCAAGTTTTTGGTCAATAAGATCTTTGAGACTTTGAATCATGGCATCTTTAGCCAGAATAAAAATGTGCCCGTTGATGTTTTGATTTTGGAATTCCATTTGCGTACTGATAATAATAATCTGTGAATACTCAGCCGTCTCCTCCAAATAAATCAAATCATTCCCTGCGATAATCTCCGTTGAAGGGAGAAAAAACTGAACCTTTACATTCAGCTCTTCCGTCAATCTGCTTATCATGGTAGCACTTAAGATATTGGTTAGTTCAATCACGGCATCGTAAATATCCGCATCATTTGGAGCTTCAACATCATAAAGATGATTTCCCAAATTAATCGCCACTTCGTCCGTAATGACAAAAATAAACTCACCTCCAAACGGACCCCCGAAAAGCTGTTTGGTCACATAGTGACTGCTTTCATTTGGGATAGTTTCATGCATGTACTGCTTCAATCCCTTAATATCGCTGATGGCGATTTTAGGGATATGCATTGTTCCAAACGCTCGTAACAAATCAGCGATACTCGCCGTGGCATTTCCCACAGCAATGTTCATAAGCTCTCGCAGGACATCCAAATGATCCCCGCTAAATTCAACTTTTTTCAGCACTTATATCCTTTATTTAGAATACAAGCTGTTCTAAAACAGTTTGCATTTTTTCACTGCTGATAGGCTTTGGAATCACCGTCTTTGCACCCAACGCTATAACCTGCGCCTGTGCCTGACTTTGAATATCAGCTGTCACCACAACTACTTGGGCTTTTGAATTCATTGCAATGATTTTTTCCAATGCTTCATACCCGTCCATAACAGGCATCGTCAAATCCAAAAAAACGATTGAAGGAGAATTTTCTTTAAATTGTTCGACCGCGATTAAACCATTTTCAGCCTCAATAATCTCACACTGAGGTTCAAGTCCCTTAATAATTTTAATAAGCGACAATCGCGCCAATTTTGAATCATCTGCGACTAATATCTTCACTCTTGGCTCCTGAAAAATATGCGTTAATTGTTTAGATTATAGCAAATTATGATTAAAAATGTTCTGCTATACTGTTATTAAAATTTTCAAAGGTTCTCTTTTGCAGATACTTCTCGCCGACACCATTTTTACCCCTGATACCATTTACCGCAATCACGGAATCGTTTTTGACAAAACCATTATTGCAGTAGCCCCAAACAACCACCTTAGAGAACAATACGGTACGCAATGCCAAGAACTAGGCGAGGGTTCGGTGATTATGAGCGGTCTTATCAATGCGCACGTTCATCTCGAATTCAGCGCCAACCGTTCTACCCTTACGTATGGTGAATTTATGCCGTGGCTTTCGAGTGTTATTGCCAATCGAGATGAACTCATCCATAGCTGTGAGAGTGAATGTATGGAGCGTGCTACACAAATGATGCTGGATAATGGCATTACGGCATTTGGAGCGGTGAGTTCGTATGGTTTTGATTTGGACGCGTGTGCCAATACCCCTCAAAAAGTGGTCTATTTCAACGAGCTCATAGGTTCTGATCCCCTAATGGCAGATGCGCTGTATGGTAATTTTCAAGAGCGTTTATTTGCGTCACAAACGGTAAAGCGAGAAGGATTTTATCCCTCAATCGCCATCCATTCCCCCTACTCCGTTCATCGCATACTCATCCAAAAAGCACTCAAATATGCTCAAGAAAATAC
>JAGXHZ010000095.1 GCA_024635855.1 Sulfuricurvum sp. | reverse complement strand
TATTTTTACCCCTTTTGAGTTGATAAAAGCTTTGGCAAAATAGTCGTACGATATGCTATCGTTGATTTTTGCGAGAAGAAGTCCGTGAGATTGAAGCTTGTCTACGGCTGAATAGAGTACTTTTACCAAGGCATTAAACTCAATCGGCTTATGAATATAATCAACCAAGTTAAGTTTGCACGCCGCCAGTAAATCTTCAGTTGCTATGGATCCTGATACGATGACAATGGGTACTTTATCATTCTCTTCACGAATCTTTTTTGCAACCTCAATACCGCTGAAACTGCCCATATGTATGTCAAGAATGACAATATCAATGGGATTATTTCTATAGATATTGAGTGCTTCTATCCCATTGGCTACAGAATAAACTTTACCGACTACCAGCTGTAGCGTTTTTTCAGTTACCTCTCGCAGTGCTGTATTGTCTTCGGCATACAATACAGATAGATTTTTAAATTCGTTAAATTTTGACATTCTTGCCCTTTCTAATCTTTATATTTGAATGCTATCTCCGTAAACTTTTCTATATTATCCATAAACAAATCCACCAGTGTCGGGTCAAAATGACGTCCTCGTTCAGCGACAACCAACTCGATTATTTTTTCAATCGACCATGCCTTTTTATAAACACGCTCACAGCTTAGGGCATCAAATACATCTGCCAGGGCAATGATTCGTCCATAAATATGAATTTTATCACCACGAACCGCATTTGGGTAGCCGGAACCATCCCACTTTTCATGGTGTTCGAGTGCAATAATCGCCGCAGCTTGAAGTAAAGGGCGATTGGAATGTTTTAAAATATCGTATCCGATACTGCTGTGAGTTTTCATCACTTCGTATTCATCAAAATCCAATTTTCCCGGTTTTAACAAAATGGCATCTGCAATACCGATTTTGCCAATATCGTGCATGGGTGCAGCGCTGTACATCATCCGTATCTGCTCTTCTTCAAGTCCGTATAATTCACCTAAAAGTTTGGAGTATTTTGCAACGCGCCGTACGTGATTGCCGGTTTCTTGCGATCTTGTCTCCCCTACTTCGCCTAACAATGAGAGCATCTCATGCTGCGTTTGCCATATCTCATCGTTGATGTCATACAGTTCTGTAATATCATGACTGATACTGATAAATTCAAGGATAGACCCGAATTCATCTAAAATAGGTTTGATCGTTACTTCAGTAATGTAGTTTTCACCATTTTTTTTGATATTTTTAATGGTACCGTTCCATATTTTTTTCTCTAAAATCGTTTCCCAAAGGTTTTTATAAAATTCACTGCTCATATCCGGATGTCGAAATAGGGTGTGACTTCTTGAGATGATTTCATCCAACCTGTACCCTGTTTTCTGACAAAATAAATCATTCGCATAAATTATTTTGCCATAAATATTGGTTTTAGTCACGATTGTGGATGCGTCTACTACCTCTTTATATTGCTCTAAGAGGGTTGTTTGATGGAGAAGTTCTTGTTTGAGATGGAGAGTTAGCTCATCCACTTTACGTTGATTATAAATATTGGTCACAACTTCATTGAGAATCGAAATTATTTGTTCAGTCTTGATCGGTTTGAGGAGAAATTCTGCTACTCCTAGATTAATAAGCTCTAATAAATAAGTGCTCTCTTCCGATGCAGAGGTGATAATGATAGGCTGTTTTGGATTTAACTCTTTTATTTTCCTCACCATCATCACACCGTTCATCTCAGGCATGATAATATCGGTTATGACGATGTCAAATACCTTTTTCTCATAAAATTTTAGCCCCTCAGCTCCATTGGAAGCGGTTTGGACATCTGAAAAAATGGTATCCAATAAATATTTATTATTTTCACGTATCAATGCTTCATCTTCAACGTACAAAACAGACATCCCTTTCGCATATTCTATAATTTGTTTCAACTTGCTTTTAAACATCATTACCCTCCTTTGTATGAGGGATTTTTATGGTAAATGTTGTTTCATTCTTTTGGGTGTACACCTCTAGCATACCGTGACAATGATCCTGAATAATCATCTTGCTCATATACAGACCCAACCCTGTTCCATCGTTTTTATTTTTGGTCGTAAAATAAGGGATGAAAAGTTTATTCATATTTTCAGGTTTAATCCCACCTGCATTATCATGGATACTTAAAATACAGTAGGTATCATCACTATTCAAGCTAATGGTTATTTTCCCGTACTCAAGCTCATTGTCTTCAAAGGCATCCAATGAATTTTTTAACAATGCAATCAAGACCTGCAAAATTTCGTTTCGATAACTAAATAGCTTGGGTGCATTTCCTATGATTTCCTCAATTTCAATCCCCTGATTTTTGAGCGTGTGTTCGATCAAATTGAGAGCATGCCTCAAAAGTAATGAGAGTTCAAAATACTCTTTGGGTTTATCGGGTCGGAAAAAATCCCTGTATTCAGAAATGGTCTGAGAGAGATGCGTACACTGCTCCTCAATTTTGATGAGATTGCTTTGTTCGATTGAATCTTCATGCCCATTCATGTATTCTTTAAAGCGCATTTGAGTGGTAATGGCATTTATAATGGCGAGAGGCTGCCGCCACTGATGAGCAATCATCGAGATCATCTCTCCCATCTGCGCTTGACGTGTCTGGAGCTTGAATAATTTTTCAGATTCAATCTTTTTAGTCATATCTCGAGCGATCATAATGAGTTTGTTTTCAGTTTCTTTTCCCAAACCAGAGAGAGTGAACTCCACTACTTTTGTTTCCTTTGTATGCAATGTCAGCGAACACTCCGCCATGGCGTCAAAGCCTTGATAAGCTGTATCTAAGTAAAAATCCAGACTCTTATCACGGCACTCAATATTATCTGCCGAATCGAAAATATCCATTCCGATTAACGCTGCTTTTTCTTTTTCGAAAAGTTCCAATGCCGGCTCATTACAGTCTGTGATGACATTATCCTGTAGAATTAAAATGGCTTCATTCGCAGACGAAAAAATGGTTCGATAAAACTCTTCACTTTCACTGAGCTGTTCTTGCGTTTTACGTATGTCGGTAATGTCTTCACCTGAACACAAAATACCAATAAAGTTATTTTCAAAATCAAAAAGAGGGGTGTTTCTCCATGCGATTAGCCGCTCTTCCCCATTTTTTGTTAAAATTGGATTTTCATGGTAGCTCGCTACTTTGTCCGTCTTTATAAGTTGATTGCTTACTCCTATTACCTCATTACGGAATCGTTTAGGCAAAAAGTTTTCAATCCAGTTTTTACCAACAACTTCATCAAAATCGTAACCGATGATTTCGCACCCTCTGCGATTGAGTAATTGAACTTTTGTATCTGTATCAATAACCAGCAACATGACATCAACAATGTCCAAATAATTTTGTGCTGTCTCTTTTTCATGTAAAAGAGCATCTTCAAAGTTTTTACGCTCTGTCATATCGGTACAAATTTGAAGTGTTCCTGTTACATTTCCCTCTATTTCTATGGGACTTACCGTGTATTGTTTGTGCTGTTTTCCAAAAGCAACTTCGACTATTGTATGTTTTTTGCGTGCAATGGCCTGACACACAGCACACTGGGCTTTATCGATGCCGTATGGGTGCAGCAAGTCATGATTATCCTGTCCCACCATATCTTCCGACGATTTAGCAAAACATCGAGTTGTTGCCCGATTAACCTGACGTACTATTCCATCAGCATCCGCAACCACAACGGATACAGGGATCGTATCGTACGTATTGGATGCTTTTGCCATCACCGAAAAAGGCTCTTTGAGTGCGGCAACGACAATTCCTTGAAATATCATCCAATAGGAAAGAAATTTGAAGATATGCCCCATGAAATTCATAATTCCATAAATATCCGTAGTATAGAGGGTGAAACAGCTCTCTGCCGCAATCCCAAATATCAACGATAACTGGATCATACGATACATCGTCGGATTAAAGGTATTTTGTCTGATATAGTAGATCCACATAGCAAGCACTGAAAATACTATAACTGCATACTCAAGTCCGATTTTAATCGGCGTCAACCCTTTCGAAGAGTACATGAGTGGCATAGAGTCCGTAAAGGTAGCAGCATAAATAGCGATTGATAGAGCACCCATCACACTAAAAATAAAACGTGCTGATACTCTCTTAAAAAGAATAAAGGGAGCCAATAAAATTGTTATGATCCACAGTATACGACCGAAAATCCATAAAGTTGTTGCAGTATTTGATGTCAAAACACCCGAAAACAGATTCATACCATGATAACTGAGCATGTGGAAAAGATCTAAAAAAGCAACCCAAAAAAAGCCAATACCTAAAAATAGGAGGAAATTATTTCGGGTAAAAGCATGCATATAATAGGCAATAACCGCAATAATAACGCCTACAATAACTGCAAATAATTCAACAATAACATGAAAAGGCAAATACCCTTCATTGACTCGAATAAAAGCCAGTAAACCAATTAAAACGATTAATACTGTTGTACTGACAGGATCACATTTTTTAAAAGAATTCAATATCACCCTCCTCCTTCGTATGCATTTGTGTATAGAATTCACCTAACTGATCATTTTTAATGTCGACTGTATGTAAATACGAGGTCAATGTTCCAACTATTTGTTTGAGTTTTTTTCGCTCTGATTGAAGTGCATTGAAGAGCTCAATATTCGTATTTTGTGCATCCGCATCTCGGCATACAGGATAGAGTACGGTTAACATATCATCAAGATTAATAGGTTTAATGATAAAACTGCTCACCCCTTTGCGAATGAGATTAAGAAGTATCGTCGTTTCATCGTGTGCTGAAATTGCTATGATTTTTTGCTCAGGATTTATTTCCCGTATATGTTCTATCATATCTATACCATTCATTATCGGCATATTGATATCCGTGATAATGATGTCATAATGGTTACTATTGTATTTATCCAAGCCTTCTTTGCCGTTTGAAGCTAAATCAACGCGCTCAAAAAGAGGTCCAAATACCTTGGCAGTTTCTTCTCTGAGAGAATCGTTGTCTTCTACATACAACATTTTTAATCGAAGTGAAAACTTCTGTAAATTTCTAATCCTACTCATGTCCTGTACCTGTCCTAAAAAATATTAATTTACTACTTTTCTTGAAGCATTTTGTCAAATATGCTAAAAACGTTTAGTCGCTATTTTTAACGCATATCATAGATAAAAAAAATCACAAAATAATCTTAGTATACTACAATAGAGCGAGAATAGCATTGGCTATTTTAGAGAGAGGAAGTTGATTTTCGACCGCTCCTAATTCATGCGCGACTTTGGGCATACCGTACACAACACAACTTGCCTCATCTTGACCAAGGGTTCGTGCTCCTGCATTGCGCATTGCCAAAAGTCCTTTCGCACCATCCCCTCCCATTCCTGTTAGGATAACGC
>JAGXHZ010000094.1 GCA_024635855.1 Sulfuricurvum sp. | reverse complement strand
TCCCGATGCTGCCATTGCCACCGTACCGAAAGTATTAAGTGACATATTGACTGCAGCCATCAATAAATGTCCACCACTCAGGAGTAAAAACGTTTCCATTGCAAAGGTTGAATAGGTAGTAAGCCCCCCTAAAAATCCGGTAGTCAAAAATGATTTTGCCTGCACACTAAAAAAAGTGGTGTAGCTGAAATAGGCGAATAAAACACCGATGATAAAACTTCCGATCAGATTGACCGAGAGTGTACCAAAGGGAAGGGTATGCGGAAAATGGTGATTTACTACCCCGTTGAGATAGGCGCGAAGCACAGCCCCGATAAAGGCTCCGCTACCGATTGCGAGGATGGTTTGAAAACTCATCATCATATACCTTTTGCATTTGTTTTTGGGTATTTTTTAGCCACTCGGGATCACTTTTATCGGCGATTAACGGTTCCAGAAATACAGCGGTTACTCTTCCGGGAGAGAAATCTTTGCGCTTATTGCTAAAATACGATGAAGTAGCAATAAGAACAACGGGCTGAACTTTAAGGGCGTATTTATCCGCTACCATTTTGGCACCGGGCTTAAAGGGCTTCATCACACCGCTTTCACTGCGTGTTCCTTCGGGGAAAATAGTAATGGTACGTCTAGCATCAATGCGTTCTTTTGCATCTTTAATCATCTTAATCAGTGCTGTTTTACTTTCACGCTCTACTGCAATGTCGTTGGGAAGCTTTAGGACAAGCCCAAAGAAAGGAACATTAAAGAGTTCTTTTTTGGCTACCCATGCAAGATCATGAGATGTGATTGTCTCCATAATACCGATATCAATATCACTTTGATGGTTTATGAGAAACATTTGAGCGTCAGGATCACATTTCCCCTTTACTTTTACCGGAGAGAAAAGCAATAATCGGATAAACCAAGAAGATACTTTGACGGAGTACGGTTTTGGGAGAAGATAAAACGTCACAATCATAAGAGTCATCCCTGCAAAGATGACAATTACGGCATAAAGCCATCTAATTCGAGCAAAGATCGTTCTCATGCACCCAGCCAATTTTATTATTTTTGAGATGAACTTTCGTAAACTCTCCTACGGTATTCTCTACTTCGAGCTTTTCTTCTTCCGACGTTGTTTCGAAGATTGTTCCGTGTTTAATCGGTAAAAGATAGACAGGAGCACTTTTTTTAACGCATACACTTGAGTTGGGAAGAAGGGTAAAAATGACATAAAAAAGAGGAAGGATTGAAGCATACAAATACCACTTCGAGCGTCTCCAATAGAACAACGAAATAAAAATAACGCCGAAAATTGCTGCTGCTCCTACTTTTAACTCGGTATGCCGTGCATCGGTTGGAGAGAGATCGCTTTGTGTTGATACGGCATCATCATCGACAACGATAGGGATACTGATGGATTCATAGCGATTTTTTTTGAGATTGAATATGGTGAAATCGAGTGTTTGCTCTGTATTAGGAATGATGGCATAATAGGTCATTGTTGATTCTGCAACATTGGGCAGTTTCGATTCAAAACCCTGTTTAATAGCATTGGCGAGAGAAAAAGTAGCAATATTACAACGTGTTGCTTTGACGGTAAAGACAACAATATTACTCTCTTGATTATAGGCAGTCGTTTTATAATCGATGACCTTAAACGAATCGGCTAAGACGTTTGCATACGTTGCAGGCGGATTGAGAGGTGTTGCGTTAAACGAAAGCCCCGTTAAAGTATTGGAAACAGCTCCTGTTGAAGTCGTCATTGCGGTGATGTCCGGAAAGCGTATGGTGTTTGATTGAATGAGAAAATAAAACGTGTCATAAACTGCATCGCCTTTAACGCTGCGAATCGGAGTTTGACTAAAAATACGGATTCCCTCTTCGCCTTGCAATGTATATTCAATATTTCCCGAAGCAATATCAGTAGGGGTGAGTTTGATTGTTAGGGGAAAAACTTCACCGATATAAAGACGAGCAGGGGTATTGGTATTTTCTAAAACAACTCCGGTACTATTTTCGGTAATATTGGAGAATAAAGCATCAACGCCTGTTTCTTCGGTACTCTCAGGAGTTGCAAGAGGTTCTGATTCTTGAGCAGGCGAAGAAGAGGTATCCGTTAAAACAGAAGGCTCTGCCCAAAGAAGCCCAAGGAGTGATAATAAGACAAGAATTAACTTTTTCAAACGGATAAAAAGCCCTCAAGCATACGACGGCCATCGCTGCTCCCAAGTAATGATTCCATTGCCCGTTCAGGGTGAGGCATCAATCCAAATACATTTTTGTTAACATTACAAATTCCTGCAATACTCTCAATCGAGCCGTTTGGGTTGTCAACAGTACCATTTTCATCCGTGTATTGTAACAATACTTGATTATTGGCGTAAAGCTCATTTAGACCCTCTGCATCAATATAATAGTTTCCATCATGGTGAGCGATGGGAATATTAACCACTTCATTCGCTTCACAATGACGTAAAAACGTATTGTCATTGGAGATTACTTTCAGGTGATGATGGCGTGAGATGAAATGGAGACCTTCGTTGCGCTTGAGTGCTCCCGGAAGAAGACCCGTCTCGGTTAATACTTGAAAACCGTTACAAATTCCCAGTACTTTTCCACCATTGTCGGCATAGAGCTTAAGTGCTTTCATAATAGGTGACATTTTTGCAATGGCGCCGCTGCGAAGATAGTCTCCATAGCTAAAACCACCCGCAACAACCACTAAATCGGTTTCATCGGGAATAACATCTTCTTTGTGCCATAAGATTACCGTTTCGCAGCCAAGTGCATCAAACGCGTGCTGTGTATCGTATTCGCAGTTCGTTCCAGGGAACTGTACGATACCTACTTTTATTTTTGCACTCATGAAATAATCTCAATCGCATAATCTTCGATAACGGTATTAGCCAAAAGTTCTTCACACATGTGGGCTACTTTTTCTTTTGCTGCTGCGCTATCGCTCTCGTCGAGCTCAATGATAATTTGTTTACCGACACGAACATCACGAACGCTCTGGAACCCATGACCGCTTAGTGCGTGTAAAACCGCTTTTCCCTGAGAGTCAAGAACTCCATTTTTTAAAAATACATTGACGATTGCTTTCATGATTACCCCAAAATTCTATTTAATACTTCTTCGTAGGCAACTTTTAGTCCACCCATTCCTTGACGAAAACGGTCTTTGTCCATTTTTTCACCCGTCTCTAAATCCCAAAAACGGCAGTTGTCAGGACTGATTTCATCTGCAAGGATAATCTTGCCGTTTTCATCACGACCAAACTCGAGCTTGAAGTCAACAAGATTGAGTCCGCGTGTATGGAAATAAGGGCGTAAAATATCATTGATTTGACGTGCCATGGCTCGAAGTTGATCGAGCTCCGCTTCATTTTTGACTAAATTAAGGATCAAACAGTGTTGGTCATTAAGCTTTGGATCACCGAGAGCATCATTTTTGTAATCAAATTCTACTAACGTGAAAGGCAGTACCGTACCATCAGCAATACCAAGGTTTTTACTTAGGCTTCCGGTTGCAATGTTGCGAACAATGACTTCGATCATAATGATATCAACTTTTTTACACAGCATATTTGTATCATCGAGCATCTCTACAAAATGAGACTCAACGCCGTTTTGAGCAAGCATTTTAAAAAGTTCGGTTGAAATTTTATTATTTAATGCCCCTTTACCGGCTTCACTGTCTTTTTTAGCGCCATTAAAAGCGGTCAAATCGTCTTTAAATTCTGCGATAACCAAGTTGGCATCGTCGGTATTAAAAAGGCGTTTGGCCTTTCCTTCGTAAATGAGTTCGCGTTTTTCCATGACTATTTTCCTTTAACTATGATGAGTGCTTTGAGGATGCCGACACCCTCTTTGAGTTGCATATCTTTTGTGAGTTGAGCTTTTGTAATAATGGTTTTATTGGTAGAATTGCTTTCGGTTACATCTACCATCCCGTTTGTTTTCTCAAGTTCGCCTTCGAGGTGTTTTTTTAAATCGGCTTCTTTAATATCAAAATTATTTTCATGTTTTTTGATTTCGCCTGCATCTACTTCAACATCCGGTACTACACCTACGGCTTGTATGGTACGTCCGCTAGGAAGATAGTAGCGAGCAATGGTTAGCTTAATAGCTTCGCTGTCAGTGATGGGCATAACGACTTGGACAGACCCTTTTCCGAATGTTTTGGTTCCGACAATCACACCGCGTTTCAAATCTTGCAGTGCACCGCTTACGATTTCTGAAGCACTGGCAGACCCTTCGTTTACGAGTACGACAAGCGGAAGATGCGTTACGGTTGCTTTTTTAGTGGCGCTGTAGCTGATGTCATCGCTTTTGTTGCGTCCTTTTTGAGAAACGATTACCCCTTCATCCACGAATAAATCAGTCAGTTCAACGGCTTGATCAAGCAATCCACCCGGATTATTGCGAAGGTCTAGAATGATACCTTGACTTTTTGCGGCATGTTTTTTGAGGGCTGCTTTGACGTCATGGGCTACTTTTTTATCAAAACTGGTCACACGAATGTAAAGAATATTGTTATCAATGGTACGTGTATAAACGGACTCAACGGTGATGATGTCCCGTATGATACGAAATTTGAGCGGTTCACCTGCACCTTTACGGACAACGGTTAAATTGATCGGTGTTTTTGGTACTCCTCGCATAAGACCTACTGCATCATCGATGGTTATGCCCAGAGTCGATTTGTCATTGATTTTGAGGATAATATCTCCCGCTTTAATCCCCGCTTTATCGGCAGGTGTTCCTTCGATAGGGGAGATGACGGTAAGTGCATTGTCACGCATACCTACTGTAATCCCTAAACCACCGAACTCACCGTCTGTTTGACTTTTGAGGGAGTCAAAGCTTTTTTTATCCAAAAAATTAGAATGAGCATCAAGGTTGGAAAGAAGTCCTTGAAGGGATTTATCAATGAGTTGATCAACACCAAGACTATCAACATTGTATTGCTCGACAATGCTAAGCACCTTGGTGAATTTTGCCAGTGATTGAAGCCGTGACGCCTCATTAGAAGCCTCTGGAGGAAGAGGCTGCATATCACCTTTGGCAATCAACGAAGTAGAAAGAGCAAAACTAACTGCGATTGCGCTGATAAAACCAACGACCATCATTTTTTTATTTTTCATGGCTTACTAAAACCTTTTTGGTCTACATGAGTATTTAAGATATATAATTATAGTTAAAACTCCATTAATAATCAATTGACCGTGATAATGACATCCCCAATTTGAATCTGTTCACCTCGAAGTATTTTAGCACGCTTGCGTGTTTCGACTTCTCCGTTTCGTTTAACGTGTCCTTCATCGATAAGCATTTTGGCTTGTCCGCCTGAATCTACGAGGTCTAATACCTTCAAAAGTTTAGTAAGTTCGATGTTTTCATCGGTTAAAGTAAAAGTCATTTTTTGTCCAAAATTAAAATATTATTGAGTATAGAGGTGAGAAAAAAAGAAAGGCAGGGTGAAGCCCATAAATGAGCTTCAGTATCTTTTACCAGTTGTTGCTACGCTCACGTGGAGGGCGTGGTGCACGAGGACGCGCTTCATTGACACGAAGGGTACGTCCACCAAAATCACTATTTTCAAGTGCAGTGATTGCCTTGTTCGCTTCATCTTGGTTTACCATTTCAACAAAACCGAAACCACGAAAACGTCCCGTCTCTTTGTCGTTAACGAATTTGACTGAACTAACTTCACCGTATTGTCCGAAAAGATCTTTAAGATCGTTTTCATCTTTGCCGTAGGGAATATTCCCGACATAAATTTGTATCACATTGTGCTCCGTGAGAAAAATCGAACTATAACCAGCATAATCCTTAGGACTTATTTTATCTGCTCGAATCTTAGGCTAATGTTAAAAAAGGTGAATGAAGCGTAAAGTCACAAAGAATAATACTTAATGATGATTCAAATAGCTTATATCAATAATAAAAGCGTCCTCTTATCTCCTCTTGGATATAATCGCGCTATTAAACAATGATAAAAAAGAGAGTCTGATACATGGTACAAGTCACAAAATTAGCAATGCGTTTTGGAAGTCGAGTTTTATTTGAGGGGATTAACCTTAAGCTTGACCGTAATAAGCGTTACGGTCTCATCGGAGCCAATGGCGCAGGAAAAACGACATTTTTAAATATTCTTAGCGGTAAGATTAAAGACTACGAAGGTGACGTCTCTATCGAGCCGGGACTAAAAGTAGGTATTTTGGGGCAAAATCAGTTTGCTTATGAAGATTTTACCATCGCCGATACCGTTTTATTTGGGAATAAACGTCTTTATGATGCGATCAAAGAGAAAGAGATTCTTTACACTACCGGTGATTTTGAGGACGATAAAACCAATGATCGTCTTGCAGAACTGGAAATGATTTCTGTGGAAGAAGATCCGACCTACGAATACGATGTCCAAATTGCAAAGATTTTGGAGACGGTGGGGATTAGCGCTGAGTTTCACCAAAACCTTATGTCAACCCTTCCTTCATCCGAAAAATTTAAAGTCTTGTTGGCGCAAGTGCTGTATCCAAAGCCGGATGTATTGTTTCTCGATGAGCCGACGAATAACTTGGATATCGAGACAATCGGATGGTTGGAGCGTGAACTTCAGCGCCATGCCGGAACATTGGTTATTGTCTCCCATGACCGTCACTTTATCAATGCGGTTGTGACCAATATCCTCGATGTCGATTTCCAAAAAATTCGTGAATTTACAGGAACGTATGACGATTGGTATATGGCCTCTACCATCATGGCAAACCAAATGCAGCTTGATCGAGATAAAAAAGTAAAAGAAAAAGAGCAGCTTGAAGCCTTCGTCCGTCGTTTCTCGGCGAATGCATCCAAAGCGAAACAAGCTACCTCACGTCAAAAACAACTGGATAAAATGAGTATTGAAGACATCAAGCCCTCAAGCCGCCGTGATCCAAGCATCGTCTTTAAGGCAAAACGTCCTATGGGGGATGAAGCGTTGCGTGTGGCGAATGTTTCTCATAACTATGGCGATTTGAACGTTTTACGTGATTTTGATATTCTTGTTGCTCCGGGCGAAAAAATTGCCATTATCGGTGCCAATGGTGCGGGAAAATCAACCTTATGTAAAATTCTTATGGAAGAATTTAAGCCTGCTGCTGGAACCGTTACATGGGGAGCGACGATTGAATACAGTTATTTCCCTCAAGATACGACCGATAAAATCAAAGGCGATGGAACGCTGTACGATTGGCTTCGTGGGTTTGATCCTAAGCGTGAAATTTCTGAAATTCGCAACTGTCTAGGACGTATGCTTTTTAACGGCGAACAGCAAGAAAAAAGCGTTGAGAAGATTTCAGGGGGAGAAAAACATCGTATGATGCTCTCTAAAATGATGCTTGAGGGGGGAAATTTTCTCGTCCTCGATGAGCCTACCAATCACCTTGACCTCGAAGCGATTATTGCTCTGGGCGAAGCATTGCTGGACTTTGAAGGGAATGTTATTTGTGTGAGCCATGACCGTGAGCTTCTCGATGCATTTGCAGACCGCATTATTGAATTGCACCTCGATGGAACCTACACCGACTTCAAAGGTTCGTACGAAGAGTTTGCTGAGGCAAAAGCAAGTGGCGAATTATAAAAACTTTATTGGGTTAGGTGTTGCTGGAAATTTTGCCCTTCACCTCGAACAAGCAGGTGAGAGTGCTGATTTCAAAGATATCATCACCGATGATCCCAACGGTCCCAAAGGGATGTTCCCTTTTTATATCCCCAACCGTCCTGATTTTTTAGGGACGTATCCCCTCAGCTGTGACACGATCATTCTCCCAACCAATCCATGCAATGTCCAAATTGAGCCGGAAGTGGCATTGATTTGTGATCTGACCTACGATATGCTCGGTAATGTTACGCAGATAATTCCCAAATTTTTCGGTGCCTATAATGATTGTTCTCTGCGCATCGAAGGTGCTCCTAAAATCAGCCACAAAAAAAATTGGGGAGAATGTTCCAAGGGACTGTCAGACACTCTTATACCTATTGATTATTTTGGGCGCGGCGGAGTGATGGACAGCTATCGGATTGCTTCGTTTTTACGACGTGAGGGGATGCTGATGCGTTATGGTGAAGATGTTGAACTTACGGGGTACAGCTATTTTTACGATAAGCTCACTGAGTGGATGAGTAACCAAATCAACACCCAAAAAGATACGGGACCACTAGAACCTGTCAGCGAATATTTAAAAGAAGCCGGCTATCCGAAACAAGCCATTATTAGTATTGGTGCAACGCGCTATACCCATTTCGGTGAAACCAATTTCCTTCAAGAGAACGATGAAATTATGGTTGTAGTGTATGATAATAATCTTTATTGCATGAATCCGATTTTGATGATGGCAAGCAGTAATAAGCTGGAAGTTAAAGGTGTGAGCGCGTTGGTACAAAAGGTGATCCGTGCTTAAAAATGGGAAATACCTCCACTATAAAGGGAATGAGTATGAGGTAAGCGGTGTTGCAAAGCACTCAGAAACCGAAGAATTGCTCGTTGTTTATCGAGCACTGTATGGTGAACGTGGATTGTGGATACGATCGCTTGAGATGTTCGATGGGGTACTTGAAGACGGGACAAAGCGTTTTGTCTACATGGGAGATTCTAATGGCGAGGGGTGAAAAACTATCCTTTGATATTGGGGCATCTTGGGACGATGGATGGAAGCTAGAAGAAGAAAAAGCCGCTAAAACACTTACCATTCTAGAACCCTCCGCACATCGTCTCGTTTTTCAAAAAGAGAAACGCAAAGGGAAAGTGGTGACTCTCGTTGGACCTTTTAACCTTAGTGATTCGCAGGGGCAAAAAAATCTCTCAATCCTCAAAAAATCTCTTGCTTGCGGTGGTGCGTATAAAGAAGGCTGGATGGAGTTTCAAGGCGAAATTGCTTCAAAGTTACGTGAACAGCTTGAAAAAATAGGGTTTAGATTTAAAAATCCAAAATCATAACGTATTAGTAAATACAACCATATTACGTCCTCGTTCTTTGGCTGTATAGAGGTTGGTATCGGCACTGTGCAGCAGTGATTCGTTGTTCATTGATTCGGTAGGTACGATGCAAATCGCACCTGCTGAGATGGTGAGAAGACCACAGCTTTTATTTCCTTTATGCTCCATGTTGAGGGATTCTACGTTGAATCTTAATTTTTCTCCCATTTTTCGAGCGTTAGGACAATCGGTTTCGGTGAGGATGATCCCAAACTCTTCGCCTCCCAAACGAAAGACAAAATCCCCCGGGCGCAATAAGGATGTTTTCAATATCCGAGCAACGTTTTGCAGCGCGATATCCCCTTGCAAGTGTCCGTAAGTATCGTTGTATCGTTTGAAAAAATCGATATCAATCATCATAAATGTTATGGATTTATTGGCACGTAATGCTCGTTTGAATTCGCGCTCGTACACTAGATTGAAATAGCGTCGGTTAAAAATCCCTGTGAGAGTATCGGTATAGGACGCTTGTTCAAGTTTGATATTGAGATGTTTGAGGGCTTCTGTTGATTGAAGAAGTTGCTGCTGTTGTTGTTCTATTTGCATAAAAATACGCCACGCAAAGGTCATGACCCCCAGTAAAATAACCCCTAACATCACGGCAAGCTGCATAAGAGAATTTTGATGATGCGTGAGAAGAAGAGAACGCTCGTAAGTAGCAGTGGCGGTTTCATAGGCAATGAGCCCAGAAACGGTGTTGTGAATCGTGGTAGTGTTATCTGCGAGAGTGACCACTGAAATAGCAGATCGGGAGGTGTGGTTGAGCGCTAGAGCACGTATCTCCTCAAAATAGTGTTTCATATTCTCGATTTGTTGTTCGGTGTGATGGATATAAGGGAGCTCTTCGGGACGCTTGTGATGAGATAAATATCTAGCCCACATCTGATCGATATGTTCAAGACCTAATGTGATAGATTGAGCTAAATCCTCATTGCTGATAATTCCTTCTTTCCATCGGTAAACACCGGCTTCGAGATCATGATGGTAAGCAGACGTGATGGAGCTTAATTCACCAAGGGGGATGAGTGAACCAAAATAGAGTGTATCGACATTTTTTTTCATGGTAAGGAGATTAAGATAGCCGACAAAACCAACTACTACAATCCCTGCTGCGACACTCAGAAGCAAATATAATAGTTTGGTTTTAAGCTGTAAGGATTCCATAAACAGTAGTGCACCTTTTGGGGCATAGATGTTTATTCTAAGCAACTCCTATACCAAAAAAGACTAGAATAAAAAAATAAAAATCGAGGAGGAAAGATGTCCAAGCGGATCATTAAGGGAGAGCGGATTAAGGCAATTATTCACAATATTGCTGAAGATTTTCGTTTCTCAGGTGAAATGGGAGATTTCCCTCTATTGTTTTACAAAGCAGATACAGAGGGGCTGCTTCGAGGAGCAGAGAT
>JAGXHZ010000093.1 GCA_024635855.1 Sulfuricurvum sp. | reverse complement strand
TGAATTTATGGATTCTTTTTCGATTGTGCCGTCCAAATCGTTGGCACCGAATTCTTGAGCTACCAATGCTAAATTCACAGTAGAGGTAACCCAATAAGCTTTAAGATTGGGGACATTGTCTAATACGATACGGCTGATTGCCATCGTTTTGAGAATTTCATGCGCGGTGATAAACTCTTTAACGTTCAAAAAGTTGTTTTCACTTTGATACACGAGAGGAATAAAACAGTTAAACCCTCCCGTAACATCCTGCAAATCACGAATTCGCATCATGTGGTCAATCCGATGAGAGCGTTCTTCGACATGACCGAACAGCATTGTGACATTGGATTTCATCCCGCGCTCATGCCATTTACGATGAATTTCAAGCCACTGCTTGGAATTTACTTTCCCTTTGCAGATGAAATCGCGTACTTTTTCATCAAAAATTTCTGCTCCGCCACCTGGCATCGAATCGACTCCGTTTGCCACCATCAAATCCAAAATTTCATCGTAGCTTTTGTTGTATTCTTCTGCCAAAAAATGAACTTCCGCTGCTGTGAGCGCTTTGATATGCAGCTGCGGATGCGCCTCTTTGATCTTGCGGAATACTTCGAGATACCACTCCAAGCCCGTATCAGGATTATGTGCTGAGACGATATGTACTTCCGAAATACCCCGCGCGACAATATCATCGGTGATTGCCACAATCTCTTCGTGACTCATCGTGTAGGGATTAGGATTTTTACGGCTGGCGCTGTAGGCACAAAATTTGCAGACATCTTTACAAACGTTGGTCGGATTAATATGACGGTTGATATTGAAAAATGTTTGTTTGCCATGCAAAGCACGTCGCTTTTCATCCGCAAGCTCACCAAGAGTAAAAAGGTCTAAATCGTACAAAGCAACCGCTTCATCAAACTCAAGGCGAATACTCTGTTTTACTTTTTCGATAATCGTCATGAAAAATCTTTTATTATTTATTTTGCGCATTATAGCGAAAGAAGAAAGAGCGGTATTAAATTAAGCTATTTTTTTTAAAACTCATCGTAAACAATCCTTTACAAAGTACCATAGTACCAAGATTTACTAAGGATTTTAGCCTCTAATTTCTTTCATTACACCTCTATTATCCTTTCGTACTATAATATGTTATTGTTTCAAACATTGATATTGTGGTTGCGACATTTAGGTTTGTTTAGTCTAGCGTATCCATTTTATTTTAGGAGGATGTCATGATGTTGAAATTAAGCTTAGCAGCCGTTGCATTGACCGCTGCTGTTTTTGCAGGAAATCTGTCGTTTGAATCGGGAGCTATCAAAGCCCATACGGAAATGGCTTTGGATAAGAAGATTGATCCGGTTGCCAAGAGGGCAACATCCCATTTATCTATGGAGTCCACTCCATTAACATTAAAAGGGTCTATTGAAGTATCGATGAGCGATCTAATTAGCGATAACAAAAGACGAGATGCTGATATGCAAGAGGCTTTGGAGTCTTCTTTATTTCCTAAAGTGGTATTTGAGGTCAAAGAGGTTGTCGCAAAAGGAGAAGATAATTATCTCCTCAAAGGGACGATGAATCTGCACGGTGTGACCAAACCGATCAGTTTTGAGGGAAGAATTACCGAAGAGAGTTCACAAGTGCGTATTCAAGCTACGGGCATTCTCAAGATGACCGATTTTGGGATCAAACCGCCTAAATTACTATTTTTGAGCGTACGCGATCAGGTCGATTTAAGTGTGGATATTTCGTTAAAACGATAAATCTCTCCGATCTGGAGCACTTTTACCGTAAAAGGGAGAGTTTTCTCGCTCACTAATCTTTCAAACCACTCCAAGGGTTCGTTCATCGGAGAGTTTGAAGGTGGCGTAATGGATCGAAGTTAGTATTTTATCACTGCGGAATCGATGTTGTCACGTCAAATGAATTTTTAGTTTCACTGAGAGCTAAAGAATAAGATAATATTTTTGCTTATTTTTTCACCTGCATTTTCCCTCCCAATAATACCGATTTAAGATACAATAACTTAAAAAAAAGCAGCCACAATGACTATTGCCGAACAACTCGAAGACCTCATCGAATCCAATGCCAGTGATTTTGAACTTTCAAAACTTTTTAAATCGCATATTAATGATTATAAAAATTCTCTCTTAACTCTCTTTGAACGCAATCAAGGGAAAGATTTTCTCGTCACGCACACCAAAGCTCTTGATTCGATTATCTCTCTGATGTACAAAACACTTTTGCGCCGAATGTTTGGTAATTATCTCCCTATGCGGGGGAATATCCCTATCGCACTTATCGCACTGGGAAGCTATGGGCGAGAACAGCTTTGTGTTCACAGCGACATCGATCTCATGATTGTGTATGAAAAAAACGAAGGGTACAACACGGCGGCTATTATCGAGAAGTTTCTCTATTTGGCGTGGGATTCGGGGTTGAAGCTGGGTCATCGGGTTCATGAAGTCAATGATTTACTGAGTGCATCGCGTGAGGATATAACCATTAAAACTGCAATGATGGAATCACGTCTCATCATCGGTTCCCCTTTTACGTGGAATGCGACTCAAAATCGCCTCACACTCATCCGTCACGATGATCCTAAAAAATTCGTTTTGGCAAAAATCAATGAAGCTCAAATTCGTCGCACTAAATATGCTTTTTCCATGCAGCCTAATATCAAAGAAGGTGTAGGGGGATTACGGGATTCGCAACTGCTTTATTGGATTGCCAAAACGCTTTATGGAGTAACAACTCTTCGTGAACTTACCGGGACGCTTTTTAGTGAAGAACATTATCGTGAATATCGTATCGCGTTAGAATTGCTCTTTCGGGTTCGAAGTGCCCTTCACCTCCTCGCCAATAAGCAGCAAGACCAATTAGTCCTTGATTTCATGCCAAGTATTGCACGAATGCTAGGATTTACCGATGAACGCCGACTGGTCACCAAACTCCTCGAAGCGCAATGGCGTATCAATAACTTTACCCAAATTTATGTCAAAAAAATGGCGAGACACTATCTCACAGACATTACTAAAACCGCAAAGCTGCGATCAGGAAGGCTTTGTAAAGGATTTTACGCTTTTGAGGACACCCTCTACAGTTCATACAATCTTCCTACCCCAAACATCGACTCTCTTCTCGAACTTTTAACTACTCTCGAAGACAAACCGTGGAAATTTGATGAAAGTGTACTCTTTCACTTTACCTATGTCACCATAAAACATCCGCTAAAAGCCAAAACGCACATTCATTTACGTAAACTTTTTGAACGCAATCATCTCTATGTCATGCTCAAACTGTTTTACGATGCCGGTATCCTCCATCATCTCATAGGAGCCTTTAAAAAAGTGCTTCATCTCCCCCAGTTTGATGGCTATCACCATTATCCGGTTGATTTGCACTCCATTAAATGCATTGAAGCGCTTGAAAATATCAAAGACCCTCATGTAGAAGCTCTATATACCCCTCTGTCACTCAACGATAAGATACTTCTAAAATCGGTCATTTTGCTTCATGATACGGGAAAAGGGAGAAAACAAGATCATAGTGAAGTGGGGACAAAACTCATTGTTCCGTTTATCAAAAGTCTTAAACTTCCTGCTTCAACGCATGAGCGTGCCGCGTTGCTCGTCCGTCATCATGTCACGATGAGCAACGTTGCCTACCGTGAAAATCTCTACAGTGAAAAAACACTCTATCAATTTATGTCTAAAATTAAAACACCTGAAAACCTTAAACTTCTCTATATTCTCACCTATGCCGATATCAATGGAGTAGGCGCAGGAACCTATACGAGTTTTGGTGCTAATTTGCTTTATGAGCTTTACGAGGCAGCGCTGGAAATTTCTTCCCAAAACGACCGACTAACGGATGCCATTAAACGCCAAAATAAAGAACGGCGCTTACTTGGTGATCCTGATTTTACCCTATTAAGCAAGCCAGAACAAAAGAAAATTCTTTCCATTGAATCCAATCTTTTCTTTTTCAAACACTCTTCCGATGAAATCATAGCACTCTCTAAAGAGGCATTTAAGTGCCAAACCTTTACTTATGGACTCCATGTCAATGGAGGTTTAGTTATCCATATTTTCCGTCGTATTCCTCTAAATCTAGGCTATTTACTCGGAAAACTCAGCTATCTGGATGTAGCATCGATGGATATTTTCACCCTTTTTGATGGAATCAAATATTTCAAAATCGAGTTTTTGCAACGACCTCGTGAGGGGACAATGGAACAAATCGAAATAATAGTGGAAGAGGCGTTTGATATGTCCAAAAAGCTTGACCTTCCAAAGCCTATCATTAAAAGACAGGAAATCACCCTCGATTGTGACCATTCCATCCATTACGCTCAGCTCAATCTCAATACAACAAACCAACGCGGATTGCTCGCATATTTTGTCCAACTTTGCGATGAAGTCCATATCAACATCGCGACTGCCAAGATTCACACCGATAAAAATAGAGTCCGCGATCATTTCTTAATCGAAAAACAAAATAGGATGTGCGATAATGTTCAAGAAATTATTGCTAAATTAACAGAAGGGTAAATTATGTGCGGAATCGTAGGATACATCGGAACTAAACCCATAAAAGAAATACTCATAGACGGGCTTCGTGAACTCGAATATCGTGGTTACGATTCAGCAGGAATCGCTGTTTTGCAAAACCACCAGTTCTCTCTTTTCAAAGCCGTCGGAAAACTTATCAATCTTGAAGAAAAAGCACAGAAATTTGAAAGCACCGGCTTTTCAGTCGGTATCGGGCATACTCGCTGGGCAACACACGGCAAACCGACTGAACTCAATGCCCACCCCCATGTAGGCTCTAGTTCCTACGTGGTTCATAATGGAATTATCGAAAATTACCAAGAACTCAAAAGCAAGCTCATAGCACACGGAGCACATTTTATTAGTCAAACCGACACGGAAGTCATCGTTCATCTCTTTGAATACCATCTCAAAACTGCGGCTAGCCCTTTTGAGGCATTCACAAAAACGCTCGAAGAACTTGAAGGAGCGTATGCGATTTTACTCGTTACTGCCTCTGTCAATGACACAATCTTCTTTGCCAAACACGGTTCACCTATGATTGTTGGACGAAACCAAGAAAATGAGACTCTTTTCGGTTCTTCAGATGCTGCACTCATCGGAAAATGCCACGAAGTCATCTACCTCGAAGATGGCAATTATGGGATAGCAACAGCCGATAAAATTTCACTTTACGATAAGAGTAATAATCCGGTTGATCTGTGTTTTACCCCTCTAAGTGAAAACAAACTCTCCGCTCAAAAAGATGGTTATCGCTTTTTTATGGAAAAAGAGATTTATGAACAAGGTACGGTTTTAGCCGATACTCTTATGGGGCGATTGCACGATGATACCGTTTATTTTGAAGAACTTGATTCTAAACTTTTTGATGGCATTCACTCCATTAAACTGTGCGCTTGCGGTACGAGCTATCATGCAGCATTGGTTGCGACCTATTTATTAGAGCGTCACGCAAAAATTCAAACCTCGGTAGAAATTGCCAGTGAATTTCGATACCGTGAACCGCTTCTCACTCCAGATACCCTTTTTGTCGTTATCAGTCAAAGCGGTGAAACTGCCGATACACTCGAATCACTTAAAATGGCGAAAAAAGCGGGACTTAAAACTCTCGTTATCTGTAACGTCGATAACTCCTCTATGGTACGTTTAGCAGATGCCAGTATCCTGACTCGTGCAGGAATCGAAAAAGGGGTTGCTTCGACTAAAGCTTTCGCAACCCAAGTAAGCGTTTTATGGATGCTTAGCCTCCATCTTGCAAGTGAGCGCGCAACTCTTCAAAAAAATGAAATTGCTCGTCAAATCAAACTTTTACGAACACTTCCTTCTGTTGTAACCGTTGATAATACCATACATGAACAGCTTCGTCGTATCTCAAAACGCTACCTGCACGGTCATGGCTTTTTCTTTATCGGACGAGATGTGTTCTTTCCTCTGGCGCTAGAGGGGGCGCTCAAGCTCAAAGAAATTAGCTACCTTCATGCAGAAGGGTATCCAAGCGGAGAGATGAAGCACGGTCCTATCGCATTGGCTGATCCGGAACTCTTTACTATTGCCCTGCTTCCAGAGCATAAGCTCTACGACAAAACAAAAAGCAATGTAGAAGAGCTGAGTGCTCGCGATTCAACAATCTGCTCTATTAGTCCCCTTGACTTTGACAAAGCGGATGACCATATCCGTACCCATGCTCATGAAGATTATATGCTCGAGTTTTTTGAAATGATGGTGGTACTGCAACTTCTCTCAATGGAGATTGCGGTTCGGCTAGGAAACGATGTTGATATGCCTCGAAATCTTGCTAAAAGTGTTACTGTAGAGTAACGCTTTATCACCTTTGTCTTATTTAAAATTCTTTTAATTGATATTTAGCTAAAGTAATGTGTTTATCTAAAAAATTAAAAAAATTTATAAATAGGTTACCCCATGAATACTAATCGAAGAATCCTTTTTATTGTTGCTCTTATGCTCATTGGCTTAGCCATTGCTACAATTACCAATGTTGCTCTCAACTTTCGTGACTATGCGTATAACAATGCCCTTGAAAAATCAAAAATGACGGCTAAAATCGTTCGTGATGGACTCACCGCACATATGGTTAATGGCATTATGGATAAGCGAGAATTTTTTCTCTGAAACAGTGCGAACATCGAGGGGGTGCAATCACTCTGGATTGTACGTGCGGATAACGTTATAGCGCAGCACGGCGGAGGATTGCAAAGCGAACGTCCTCGAGATGGAATCGATCAAAAAGTACTCAAAGAAGGGAAAATCATTAGTCAAGTTAATGAAGATTCTCAAACTGCTGTTTTGCGTGTTACCATTCCCTATATTGCGACTGCTTACGGAAGTCCAAACTGTTTAAGCTGCCATAATGCAAAAGAGGGGGATGTTCTAGGTGCCATCAGTATGGAATTCAACATCAATGACATTCGCCAAACCGGCGCGCTGACGATTGCAAAAATTTTCGCTATTAATGTCCTCTTTATATTTATTGCTCTTTGGGTCACTCACCACTATTTCAAACCCTACATGAAACTCTTTGAAAATCTGCAACAAGGAATTAAGCGAGCGCGAACCGGAGACTTTTCGTTCCGATTTTCCACAACGCTCAAAGATGGAGGAAATGAAGTTGCTGAGCAAATGAATACCTTATTTGAAAAAATGGATGAGACATTTGGTGGAATAAAACATGATTTAGGAACTTTTATGTCCCGTTCTAATATTTCATGCAGTGATCCGCTAAATACCGCAGGAACAATCATTAGAGAACTCTCCGATGTCTATAAATTCAAAAAAACCATTGAGCTGGACAATTCTAAAGATGAAATTTACAACCGTTTTATTTATATTCTAAAAGAAAAATTCCATTTTGATCACTTTGCATTTTATGAAGTAGATAAAATAAGTAATACTCGTCGTCTAATCTTTATTACTGATCATGCAAGTTTTTGTGCGCCAATCGTTGATCAAGATGCAACAGAGTGTCGTGCTTATCGAACCCTTAGCGATGTCTACTCTACCGATTTTACAGATGTTTGCCGAAATTGTTCTGTTCATGATAAAGAATATACATGTGTCCCTTTTAATATTAATGGCGATTTAGCTCTTACCTTGTCTTATTCGACTAAAGACAAACATACAATAGAACTCCTCAACCAGTTTCTACCCAGCATTAAAAACTATTTTGAAGCAGCGAAGGCTGTCATAGAGAGTCGTACGCTGACAGATAAACTGCGCGACTCGTCTTTGCGTGATGGTGCAACAAAGCTCTACAATCGTCGTTTTATGGAAGAATTTATCGATAAAAGTGCAGAGCAAGCACTTCGATCTAATATTTCATATTCCATACTTATGATTGATATTGACTATTTCAAAATGGTTAATGATACGTATGGGCATGATTCAGGGGATATTGTTATTAAATCACTCGCTGAAATTTTACAGTCAACCGTTCGTAAAGCTGATCTTCCTATTCGTTATGGTGGGGAGGAGTTCCTTGTTTTCTTGCACAATACAACAAGAGAAGGAGCTATGATTGTTGCCCAAAAAATTCGTACTCAATTTGCGGCAAAAAAATATCACTTTGGAAATGATACGGTAGAAAAAACATTGAGCGTTGGAGTAGCACACTTCCCAGCCGATGCCGACTCTATTTGGAAAGTCATCAAGTTTGCAGACATCGCTCTTTATGAAGCGAAAAATTCTGGACGCAATCAAGCCATAGAATTTGAACCGAAGATGTTTAAGAGCGGAGATCAGTTTTAATAGCAATGGCTATTAAGACCCTCCTCTTCCTTACTCTGTATTTCATAGTTACACTTCTAACAGCCTCGTATGAAACTTAACACTCATATTCCCGCCATCTCTTTTTGCTTCCCTCATCGCTAAACGTGCATAGTGAACACATTGGGCTATCTCTTTATGCTGGCGAGGAAATATTGAACTCCCGATACTCATTGTTACGATGAGTCCGCCTGGATGCGTTTTTAACTTTTTATTCGCAAACAATGAACGTACTTTTTCACCCACACTCGCCACGTTGTCGGGATTACAATCATACAGTAAAACAACAAACTCATCTGAAGATGTGCGAACGATTAAATCACTTTCGCGTAAAGAATCAAGTAAAGATCGTCCTATAAGTGCCAATGTTTTATCTCCGGTTTTTACCCCAAGAATATTATTGATCTCAGAAAATCTATCGACATTCATCACTAAAACACCATAAGGGATTGCTGCTCGCTTAGACTCTTTTACAATCTGAAACATACGCTCTTCAAAATACCGTTGATTAAACAGTCCACTAACAGTATCTACACGCTCCAATGATTTTATACCTTCAGACATCTGGTGATATGCAATATCTTGACGTACACCTTGCATGGTTTCAGCAACAATATGTTTATTATAACGGACTGAATTTAGAAGATTTTTTTTGTCACTTACGGTAGAAACGACCAGTGTTGACGTAGGTGTGATCACACAGGGAAAACAAATATAGTGTTCATTTGGGATAATCATTTTAGGGCAAATTCCATCAGGCTGTGATGAATCAACAATTTCACCAGTTCGTGCGGCTCTGCACCCGCTTGATGCATCGCACATTATTTGTTTGGTTTCATGGACAATTACACTCTCCTGCAAAAGTGGATCATAGGCAATAATATTTACATCATTAATATCAAATTTTTCACAAAAATGAGATGCGATATGTTTATACACTTCTTGTGTATTGACATCTTTTTGAAGTGTTTGAGAAAAATTATTTATCTCACTAAGGCGTGCAGACCCCTCACTTAGAGCTATCAGAGGATCCTTTGTCGTATCAAGGCGAATAAGTCCTGATAAATTCTCTCTCATCGTCTCAAGCAATGTTTGAAATTTTTCGACCAATCGGTTCAACGAAGCAGCATCTTTGTCACCAGAGAGCTCATCCGAAATACGTGCATGATAATCTCCCTCCTCCACCGCACGAGCACATTCACCCATTGCATCAAAACGATCAAAATAGATGAGCACTTTAGTGTAGAGAAAATATGCCAGTAACGCAAAGAAAAGAACCAAGAGAATTACCGTAATGAGAATATTGCGATAATTAAGTGCTTTTAAATCATTGGTTTGCATCTCAAGTGAAATAACCCCCAATGTATCTCCCGCTTTAACATCATGACAGCTAAGACAATCAATCTTCTCTCCTGAAGTTGCTTTGTAGGGAATCGATAGACGGACGGTTGCATCTTCTAAAATACTGCCTTTCGTCTCTATGACTGCTTCACCGCTTAATAAAACTGATTTATCAATGCCATCCTGAGCATCTTGTGAAAACACCCCTTTCCCGTATTGATGAGAGACTTTTTGCGAACGAACTACCCATAGACGCTTCATTGTTTCCAAAGATGATATTTGTTTTAAAAATTCATCCCTCTGATTCATTGTCCCTGAAATCATATGTGCCGTGAGTCCTGCTTCAATAACCTTAGCCGCTGATAACGCTTGCATCTTGGCACTAACAGCTGAAGCGTTTCGCAAATCAGCAATGGTGTTCAAAAAAATAGCAGAGAATAGAATAAAGAGAGAAGAAAATAAAAGGAGAGAAATTTTTGTCTTTAAATGCATTGAAAATACCCTTCATTAAGAAGGGTAGATTATAAACGTTTTAGAATAAATTTTGGGTAAAACCTTAGTGGCAACCGCAACCGGTTCCGCAGCTTTCACCGCTTGAGGCTTTGGGTGCAGGAGCTGCTGCTGTTGAGCACGCAGATACACCCGGAGGGGTATTAGGCTGAATGGCTTGGTTATCAACACCACCCTCTTCATTGATTTTTTCAATCGTTGCCCATAGCTCTTGGGCTGCTTTCATATAACGTTTTGCAGTTTCAGATGTCGGAACACAATACGTTACAGGTTTTCCTTCATCACCACCTGTACGAATGGCTGGCTCGATAGGAATTTGTGCCAAGATAGTCGTATCAAACTGCTTAGCCATCGCTTCAGACGTCCCTTTACCAAAGATGTCATACTCAACACCCGTATCCGGAGCAATAAAGCCAGACATATTTTCAATAACGCCTGCGATAGGGATATGCAGTTTTTTGAACATATCCAAGCTTCGTCGTGAATCATCCAATGCTACCATTTGAGGAGTTGTCACCGTAACACCCACAGTAACAGGAACACTTTGTGCCAATGTAAGCTGTGCGTCACCCGTGCCCGGAGGCATATCGATGACCAAACAATCCAAATCTGACCATAAAATATCGCGCAAGAATTGCTCGATCGCTTTCATAATCATAGCACCGCGCCAAATGAGCGACTGCCCCTCTTCCATGAGTGAGCCCATTGACATTACTTCAACACCATACGCTTTGATCGGAAGGACTTTGTTCCCAACTACTTCCGGTTTAATTCCGTCAATACCCATCATGCGAGGAATATTCGGTCCATAAATATCAGCGTCCAATAATCCTACTTTTTTCCCTTGCATCGCAAGTGCTACTGCTAGATTGACCGAAGTCGTTGATTTACCAACACCGCCCTTGCCTGAACTTACCATGATGAAATTTTTCACTTGAGGAGCAATATTTTTCCCCTTAGATGAACTCTCACGAGGCATTTTTGGTGCTTGAACATTGATTACCACGTCACTGAAACCTGCAAGCTTTAACTCATCCGTAGCTTCATGTGTAATTTGATGTGCTACTTCTGGCGCACTAGAGGTAATATCAACAAGAACGCTGACATTTTTTCCCTCAATCTTAATTTCTTTAACAAATCCAAACGCTACGATGTCTTTCGTAAAACCAGGATATGTAACCTTGGATAACGCACTTTTTACAATTTCTTCTGTCATGAAAATAGTCTCCTTTTATTTTTTAACTAGCATTCGCTTTATTTTCTTCTGCTGCAATCCACGCCATTGATTCTGGATTGTCCATAATTTGCTGGGTAATTTTGTAACTGCAAAACTTTGGTCCGCACATCGAGCAAAACTCTGCATCTTTGAAAACATCTTGAGGCAATGTCTCATCATGGTACTCACGAGCACGCTCAGAATCCAATGCAAGCTCAAACTGACGGTTCCAATCAAACGCATAACGTGCATCGCTCATCGCATCATCCACATCCCGTGCACCTTTGCGACCGCGTGCGATATCTGCTGCGTGTGCTGCGATTTTATACGCGATGATTCCATTACGAACGTCTTCCGCATTAGGTAAGCCTAAATGTTCTTTTGGTGTAACGTAACACAACATTGACGCACCATGCCAACCGCCTACTGCTGCACCGATGGCTGAGCTGATATGGTCATACCCTGCTGCGATATCGGTTACAAGCGGTCCAAGAATATAAAATGGTGCTTCATGACAATATTCACGCTGGATTTTCATGTTACGCTCGATTTGATTGAGAGGAACGTGTCCCGGCCCTTCGATCATCACCTGAACATTTTTTTCCCATGCGCGGAGTGTCAATTCACCCAAAACTTTAAGCTCAGAAAGCTGTGCATCATCCGAAGCATCCGCTAAACATCCGGGACGAAGAGAATCTCCAAGGGAAAGAGAAACATCATATCGGGCACAAATATCTAAAATCTCATCGTATGCGGTATAAAAAGGATTTTCACGATGATAGTGCATCATCCATGCCGCCATCAATGATCCGCCACGGCTGACGATTCCCATTTTACGTTTCGCCACTTTGGGCATGGTCGAAAGTAAAAAGCCTGCATGGATAGTGAAATAACTCACCCCTTGCTGTGCTTGACGCTCTAAAACTTCAAGCATTTTTTCGATACTCATATCTTCAATTTTATTATGAACATCATGCAAAATTTGATAGATAGGAACCGTTCCGATTGGGATTTTCGAGTTGGCGATAACCGCACGACGAATCTCATCCAAATCTCCCCCCGTTGATAAATCCATTGCCGTATCGGCTTTATAATGCTGAGAAACTTGAATTTTTTCAATCTCTCCTTGCACATCGCTGGCAATGGCTGAAGAACCGATATTCGCATTGATTTTGCAGCGTGCTGCAATACCGATTGCCATTGGCTCTAAATTTTTGTGATTGATATTGGCAGGGATTATTAAACGACCTCGCGCTACTTCACTGCGAACGAGTTCGGCATCCAAATCTTCTATTACCGCTACGTACTTCATCTCTTCTGTGATAATGCCTTGTTTGGCATAATACATCTGAGTACAAACGGCATCATTTTTTCGTTCATCGACCCATTTTGTTCTCATACTCTTACTCCTTGGACTTTGCGTAAAGCGATACTGGACTTATAAAGAAGACCCCCTAAAAGGGTCGTATCGGTTTCAATTTATATTAAAAATTTCAAGAATGTTTAGGGAAACATTATTTTTAGATGCTCTTTATTTCTCAATGATTTTGAGTAGAATTTATCACAAACAAGATAAAAAACAGCTTTTTATGTGTATACTTTCGTAACACTACCTATAAAACAGGATATAAATTGTCTGATTTGACACTTATTCTACTCGCAGCAGGTAATTCAAGCCGTTTTAAAGTCCCTGTCAAAAAACAGTGGCTTCGAATTGATCACGATCCGCTGTGGCTTTATGTTACTAACCGTATCACTCATCTGGAATCTTTTGCAAAGGTAATCGTAGTTGGGCACCCAAATGAACTTTCATTTATGCAAAGCATATGCGAGCATACAATTGTTGCCGGAGGAGATAGCCGTCAACACTCGTTGCTCAACGCAATGAAGCACGTTGAAACGTCCCATGTCTTGGTTAGCGATATTGCACGTTCATGCGTTAGTTTTGAACTCATACAGCGTCTTATCAATGCAAAAAAACTCGCCGATTGCATCGTTCCGGCGCTGAGTGTTAATGACACCATACTCTATAATGATGAGACAATAAATCGTGAGCAGGTAAAACGAATTCAAACACCGCAGCTTTCCAAAACATCTATACTTATTCAAGCATTAGAAACATCCGTTGAATACACCGATGAGAGCAGCGCGATTATAGCTTTCGGCGGAACACGTCACCTCGTTGAAGGAGATATTCTAGCCGATAAAATAACCCATGTCAGTGATCTCTCCGCGCTCCAGTGTCTAAAATCTCCTTCAACCGCTATTTTTACCGGCAATGGTTTTGATGTGCATGGATTTGAAGAGGGAAAACCTATGATGCTTGCTGGGGTAGAAATCCAAAGTCCGTTTGGATTCTTAGCCCACAGTGATGGGGATGTTGCCATTCATGCTCTTATTGATGCGCTGCTGGGTGCTGCATGTCTGGGGGATATCGGGATGCTTTTCCCTGATACAGACAATACGTATAAAAATGCAGACTCCAAAGAATTACTTGCTCAGTGTGTTTTAAAACTGCATCAATTTGGTTTTGTCATCTTGCATGCAGATATTACGATTATTGCCCAAACACCAAAAATTTCGCTCTACAAAGAGCAAATGCGCCGAACATTAAGCGCATTACTGCACCTGCCGCTCGCGCGATTAAACATTAAAGCCACCACAACCGAGCATCTCGGATTTATCGGGCGAAAAGAAGGGGTGGGTGTCCTTGCAACCGCTTCGTTATACTATTTTGATTGGAAAAACGGATGAACGTCTTAATTATCGAAAATGAGATTTATCTCGCACAAAGTATCGCTTCTAAACTCAGCGATCTCAATCACAATTGTGATATTAGCAGCTCAACAAAAGAGGCTCTAAAGGGGACACCTTACGATGTTATTCTCCTCTCAACCAACATTAGCGGTCAAGATATTTATCCGGTTATCGAAGCGTACAAGGATGCCGTTGTTATTTTGATGGTTTCCTATGTCAGCAATGATACCGTTTCAAAACCTCTTGCGGCAGGAGCAAAGGATTATATTCTCAAACCATTTATGATTGAAGAGCTCATTCGAAAAATTCAACATTTCCAAAATCACGAACGGCTTCGCCGCCAGAATCAGACCTATGAGCGTTATTTAGCCCACAGCTTTACAAGTGTGAAAATTGATGAAGATTTTGATAAAACAGAACTTCCCCTCATGATTTGCAGCGGTTATCAAAAATATTCCGATGCCTTTGCGTTTGGATATGCTGAACATCATCGGAGAAATCTTCAATTTATTTCTCTTAGTTCGCCTAAAGCACTTCATGAAATTGAACTTTTTTCCAATACGAATATCCTATATATCACCGATTTTCAAAATCTCAAGAAAAGTGATCATAAAACATTTTTTGAACTGATTGAAAAAAGTTCATGTATTATTTCCAGCACGGATCATGTTGAAAATGTCCCCTTCCGTATCATTGAGATTGAAAGTGAAAGTCAACTTTTTGATCAAGGGGAAATTTTACCCATTGAAGATTACGTCAAATACATTATGACCAATTTTCAAAACCGTTTTCCGGATACGGAACTCTCCAAAAAATTAGGTATTTCACGCAAAAGCTTATGGGAAAAGAGAAAGAAGTATGGCATCATCAAGAAAAAATAGAGCTCTTTATATTGACCAAGAGGCATTAAGCGCGCTCATCCTGCTCAAATCAGGGATGCTCTCACCTGTCACACGACTCATGAACGCACAGCAATGTATGGAAGTACTTCAGAATGGACTTTTTGATGGAACAACGTTTCCGTTCCCTCTTATTCTCTCTCCCAATGGCAAGACGAATGAAACCATTTTACTCAGTACCAAAAAGGGAGAAATTCTTAATTTGGTATGCGATAATGCAATAGTCGGTGAGATTTGTGTTGATGAAGTTTTTCCTATCAACCCCATCGAGCGTCTTCGACAAATTTATGGTACCGAAGATCTTGCCCATCCTGGCGTAAGTGCCACCTACAAACGGTTGGGAAAATATGCGCTTTGCGGGGAATACTCTGTAGACCTCTCTCCCATCGAAGCAATCCAATCAAAGATCACAAAAGCTCAAGAACAAATTTCAGCTAAACACACAACCGCTATTTTCATGGCAGCCAATCCTCTCCACCGTGCTCATGAGCGTCTTATTCGTCAGAGCTTGGACAGGAGTGATTTAGTCGTTATTTTTCTCTTCAAACCCTACGCAAGCAGTGATCTTACTTACGAACTTCGACATGAAGTGCTCGAATTTTTTATCACCCATTACCTGCCACAAAGTCGCGTGATTGTTGTTCCTCTCGAAAACAGCTATATTTTTGCGGGGAGCAATGAAGTCATACTCGATGCCATTGTTGCTAAAAATTATGGGTGTGATCGTCTTATGATTGGGCAAAATCATGCCGGTATCGGTATGTATTACGATCGTAATGCCAATAAATCGGTTGTTGATCGTCTGGTCGGTATTGACATTGAGGTGTGTATCGCCAGTGAATACGTTTATTGTAATCTGTGCAAAACACTCGTGAGCATTCAAACCTGCCCGCATGGGCATCATCATCATATTTCTTACAATTCCGAATCAATTTTGGAGCTTATGAAACAAGGACTTCTCCCCCCTGCCGTTTTGGTTCGAAAAGAGATTTCATCCCTCATCGTCTCAACGCTTCATCCAAACCGATTTAAAAATTTAGCCAAGCTTTATTATGACATTATGCCGACAAACGGGCTGCTTGAAGAACATAGCGAAAAAGATTTTTACGTCGAATTAATGAATCTCTACCAAACCACTTCCCTAACCTAGGAACGATTATGAAACTAAACTGGCTTTTTCTCACTCTCTTCAAAAGCGGTCATGCACCCAAGGCACCGGGAACCGTCGGGACACTGGTCTCGCTCCCTTTTGGTGTTGCGATTTTGATGTTTTTTGGCTCTCAAACCCTTTTTATGCTCTCTATTTTAATCACTCTTATTGCGATAAAAGCGATTGATAAACACGAAGCTACATCAGATAAACATGATGATTCACGCATCGTTATCGATGAACTGGTCGGGATGTGGATTGCCCTTGCTATCGCACCGGGGATAGTGTTTAGCATGGGTGATTTAGGAGTTATGAGCAATGGAATAGCCATACAAATTGTGCTGAGCTTTATTTTCTTTCGTCTTTACGACATCAAAAAACCTTCCCTTATCGGACGAATCGATCGCGAAGCAAAAGGGGGATGGGGTGTTATGGGTGATGATATCCTCGCTGGTTTTGCCGCAGGGATCACTACAGCTATCGTGTGGCAAGTTATCCTAAAAAGCGGTCTCATCAGTTAATAAGACTTCTTAAAAGATAACTCATTTACATCTTGATACTTTCCTGAGACGATCTGCGCTACACTTCCGGCATGAAAAACACACTCCTTTTATATATCGCCATTATCGTTTTCTTCGGTAGCGGAATCGCCTATGTCCTTCATGAAGGAAGCGCCCTAGAAAGTGCTACTCTCTTGTATACCGCTATGCCTCATACAACACTAAGTTCAGGTTTGATCGAAAATTTCCTGAAACAATTACACCACCCTTTAGCTCTTTTGCTGATTCAAATTGTTGTGATTATGGTGGCCACCCGTCTTTTCGGTTTTTTAGTCTCCTTTGTCGCCCAGCCGACCGTTGTGGGAGAAATTATCGCAGGGATCATCCTTGGCCCATCTTTGTTAGGGTTATTTTTCCCTGAGTTTTCTATTCTTTTATTCCCCAAAGAGTCATTGAGTAATCTCAGTCTCATCAGTCAGCTCGGTCTAATATTTTTTATGTTCGTCGTCGGCATGGAGCTGGATTTCGAAAAAATCAAAAAACAATCAAGCGCATCGGTATTCATTAGCCATGCCAGTATTGTCTTCCCTTTCTTTCTGGGGGTAGTCTTGTCCTACTGGCTCTATCCGCTGTTTGCTCCGCACAATGTCTCATTCATGCCCTTTGCCCTCTTTATCGGTATTGCCATGAGTATTACTGCATTCCCCGTCCTCGCCCGAATCATCAAAGAGAAAAATCTCACCAATACCAGTTACGGTGCAATGGCGATTACCTGCGCCGCAACGGATGATATCACCGCATGGTATATCCTTGCTCTGATTATTGCCCTCTCCATTTCAGGAACGCTTGGGTCATCCTTGTTTTTATTGCTCTTTATCGCGATGTATGTTGCCATTATGTTCTATGGTATTCGCCCCCTTCTCGCAAAAATTGGGAGTACTCAGAACGAAAAACTCAGTATGAACGCCATGTCGGCCATTGTGGTTTTACTCCTCGTCTCTTCACTGGTCACCGAATCGATCGGTATTCACGCCCTCTTCGGTGCTTTTATGGCGGGGGCCATGATGCCATCCTCAGCAACTTCCCGTCTCAAAGAGCTAATTGCTCCTCGCTTGGAATATGTTAGCCTTCTCGTATTACTCCCTCTCTTTTTCGCCCTTACGGGACTTCGGACGGAGATTGGACTGCTCAATACAAGTGATGGATGGCTTGTATGCGGACTCATTATTATTGTTGCCGTCAGCGGAAAATTATTAGGAAGTTCATTGGCGGCAAAATTTATGGGCTTTAATTGGCGCGATTCCTTCGCGTTGGGAATACTGATGAACACGCGAGGATTAATGGAATTGGTCGTATTAAATATCGGCTATGACATGGGGATTCTCTCTGCGGAACTCTTTACAATGTTTGTCATCATGGCATTAGTCACCACCTTTATGACCGGACCGATACTCAATCTGATAACGAAAGGGTTTAAAGAAAACAAGGTAGTCGAAACGATGCAGAAAAGTTTGATTGATCTTCTATCGCATGAGCTTCGGACCCCTCTAACACTCATTCGAGGTGCTGCTACAAATCTTGCAAACCGAAAATTTATCCTTGAAGCAAGCGATAAAGAAGAGATGATTCAAACTATCGTCGAAGGTTCCCGCCGTATGGAAAAGGTAATCGACAATCTACTCCTCCACGCACGCTTTCGTGAAGGGAAAACACCTCTGAATATGACGATGGGACGATTGGAAGAGGTCGTTTCGTCCGCATTATCTGTAGCTGAAGACGACTGGCATAGGCAAGCCAAACTCTCCTTTAGCGCTGAGTTTCCACCTATTATGGCAGATTTTATTCTACTTCAATTAGCCATCGGCAATCTGTTAGACAATGCATTTAAATACGGAGACGATGTGAGCGTCGAGCTGTCATCCGCATACAATGAACTCTATTTGGTTATTTGTAATAACGGAGATCTTCCCTCGACCGACACGATTAGCACACTTGGTACTATCTCAGGTCGGTTGGATAATGCCCAAGGCAAACCGGGGTCGGGGATTGGCTTGCGGCTTTCTCAAACTATCATCGAAGCACATGGTGGAAACATGATGATAGAAATGGAAAATGACTATTTTTGTGTTCGGGTAACACTACGCGGCGAATCATGACACCCTATATTCTAATTATAGATGATGATCCCTCCATTCGCCGTTTGCTTG
>JAGXHZ010000092.1 GCA_024635855.1 Sulfuricurvum sp. | reverse complement strand
GCTTTGAGATGTACGGTTCAACGATATTTTTACAACGGTAACAGTGTCCTACTTGATGAACGTGATCTTCAATTTTTTCGATAAATCCTGCTTCGCTAAGACGTTTGACAATGATTTCACGTGCGGCAAGACGTTCCAGTCCTTCAAATTCTCCTGCATGGTGGTTCAAAATACCTTTTTCATCAAAGACCGTAATAAATTCCAAATCATGACGCTTGCCTACTTCGTAGTCATTGGTGTCATGTGCAGGGGTAACTTTAACAACACCCGTTCCAAAATCCATATCAACATAGCTATCGGCAATGATTTTGATTTCGCGGTTGATGAGGGGGAGGGTGATACTTTTACCAATCAAATGGGTATAGCGTTCATCATCCGGATGAACCATGATGGCAGTATCTCCAAAATAGGTTTCAGGTCGAGTCGTAGCAACGATGATATGACCGCTGCCGTCACTGAAAGCATAGCGCATGTGGTAAAAATGCCCTTGGTGCTCTTCGTGTTCTACTTCGATGTCACTGAGGGCTCCGTCATGCGTACACCAGTTTACCATGTAGTTACCACGGATGATGAGGTTTTGGTTATAAAGATGGACAAACGCTTCTTTTACGGAGCTTTTTAGTCCCTCATCCATAGTAAAACGCTCACGGCTCCAAGCAGGAGAAACTCCAAGTTTACGGAGCTGTCCGACCATGATTCCGCCACTTTCTTCTTTCCATTCCCAAACACGTTCTAAAAACGCAACGCGACCGAGTTCTTCTTTGGTTGTCCCTTGGGCTAAAAGCTGTTTTTCCACAACATTTTGAGTAGCAATACCGGCATGGTCAGTTCCCGGCTGCCAAAGGGTTGCGTAGCCATCCATACGTTTGTAGCGAACGATAATGTCTTGAAGGGTAAAAGTGAGCGCATGCCCGATATGAAGTCGTCCAGTAACATTGGGAGGAGGCATCATGATAGAAAAATGTTTATTAGGTTTTACAATGGTTTTATTCCCGTCCACTTCAAAGTAACCACGATTTTCCCAAATAGGGTAGTAGCTTTCTTCAATATTTTTGGGATCGTAGTGTGTAGCGGACATAAAATAGCCTTAAATAGGAAAATATACGCGAATTATACCAAAATTTAGGGGGAACACTTATTGCTTTTATTGGGCATTAAACATTGGGAGCAATCATGCAATATGAAGTGAAGTCATCGATCTTAGGATTTGATCAAATAACTACAGTAAAAATCACACCTATCGATGAGTTATTTTTAACACTGAAAAGTGGTGAAGATTCAGATATTAGTTTTACCCTTGCTGATCCGTATAAACTACGTGAATACTCCTTTGATGTACCAGCTTCTATGCGTGTTTTGCTTGATATTAATGAAAAATCAAACGTGCTCGTATATAATGTCGTTATTATTCAAAATCCGCTGGATGAATCATGCGTTAATTTCCTCGCTCCATTGATTTTTAACCAAGATAATGCAACTATGGCACAAGTAATATTGGATGCAAAAAATCATCCTGAATATGCATTGGCTGAACCAATTAAAAATTTTAAATAAGCTTCTATTGCAGAAGCTTTAGGGAGCTTCTTGCCACTTTCTCGTCTCAATCCTCAACAGCATACAGCAGCAACCGCACCGTATGGTCATAATCTCATCATTGCTTCAGCAGGTACGGGTAAAACCTCTACGATTGTAGGGCGTATTGCCTATCTCCTTTCCCAAAATGTTAAACCCGAAGAGATATTATTGTTGACATTTACCAACAAAGCAGCTCAGGAAATGGTGGAGCGTGTCGCAGCATTTTTTGGTTCAGAGATTGCTTCCAAGGTCGATGCAGGGACATTTCATGCGGTGAGTTATCGATGGCTTAAGCGTAAAGAAGGAAAAGTGGTTTTAAAACAACCGCGTGAACTTAAAACACTTTTTAGAAGTGTTTATGAAAAACGGACTTTTTCTCACATAGATAATGCTACTCCTGCGTATGGTGCCAACTATCTTTATGATGTCTATTCATTTTATCAAAATACCGAAATTGAGATTAATTTTGAAGAGTGGATACTGACGCGCCAAGATGAGCATGCGGTATATGCCATGATTTATGCGGATATTATCGATGAATTCGAAGCCCTTAAAAAAGAGTATGGTTTTGTCAATTTCAATGATTTATTGCTTCAAATGCGTCATTTGGCATCTCAAAACGATTTAGGGTACAAAGAGGTATTGATCGATGAATATCAAGATACCAATGCATTGCAAGGGACACTGATTAATGCTATGCGCCCGCCTTCGCTTTTTTGCGTAGGGGATTATGACCAAAGTATTTATGCTTTTAATGGAGCTGACATTTCGATTATCGGCTCATTTAGTACCAACTTTCCCGATGCGAAGGTTTATACACTCAATAAAAATTACCGTTCAACGGTTCCGATTCTTTCCCTTGCCAATACGGTTATCGCATATAATGAACGTATTTACCCCAAAGCTTTAGAGGTAACCCGAACGGGAGAAGCACAGGCGCCATCGTTGTTGATTTATGAGGAGTTATTTGAACAATATCACGGTATTGCCCGCTTAATCGGTGATTCGCCAACGGCTCGTGATGAAATCGCAGTTATTTTTCGAAATAATGCATCAGCGGATGGGATTGAAGCGACCCTTCGTGAGATGGGGATTGCGTGTCGCAGACGTGGAGGAACAAGTTTTTTTGATTCTAAAGAGATCAAAGCGTTGCTGGATATGTATACATTACTCGTGAATGAATCGGATATGATGGCGTTTATACATTTATTTGATTATGCTAAAGGGGTAGGAAGTGCGGTAGCTAAAGAGCTGTTTGTGGCACTTCAAAAACTGGGAAACGGTTCTTTTTTGCGTGGTTTATATACTCCTGACACCTCCATCTCTAATCCCTTTGAAAAACGTAAACTTAATCATCAATTGGGACTTTTTGATGACTATGCTGAACTTGGCAGTGCAGGGCGATTTGCCAAGCTAGGGCTTGACCCCAATTTTATGGGAAATCCCATTCTCAAACATGCAAAACTCACAAAAGAGTCAGCAACATTTTTACATGATTTATTTATCTTATTTCGAAAGCTTCGCGATGCTAAATTACCCAAAGATGCAGTCCAAAAAATAGCGGTCTCAAATCTTTATGGTCATGTAATCGAGCATTTGTCACATAGACGTGCAATGACTGAAAACGGATCTGTGGATGAACGCGTTAAAAGTGAATCCCAAGAGAAAATTCGCCGAAAATGTACGATTTTATTTGAGCTTTCACGACCCTACAAAGAGCATGAACGCTTTTTAAATGCAATGGTATTAGGATCGCAGGACTTAACCCAAGGGGAGGGTGTCCATTTGCTCAGTGTTCATGCTTCTAAAGGTTTAGAGTACAAAGAAGTTTATGTTATTGATCTGATGGATGGGCGTTTTCCGAATCGAAAACTGATGAGCCGTAGCGGAAGTATTGAAGAAGAGCGTCGACTTTTTTATGTGGCGGTAACACGTGCGAAAGATCGACTTTATTTGAGTTATGCAAAATATGACAAGATTAAAAAAAGCAACTTTGTCTCATCTCAATTTTTATTTGAGACAGGTTTGATACCAAAGGATGAGACCTATAATTCTTTAGTCCAGAAAAAAGAGGCGGATTAACCTCTTTTTAACTTCGTCCTTGAACGGCGTTCCCCATATCCCACATAGGCAAGAAAATACCCAAAGCCAACAAAATAACCATACTTGCGATAATAAAGAGCATAATAGGTTCAACTGCTTCGGAGAGTCCATCGATGATAGCATCAAACCGCATCTTGTAATATTCCATTACTTTTTGAAGCATCGCATCCAACTGACCACTTGACTCTCCAGCCGAGATCATTTGAATAATCATGTTTTCAAATAAATGCGTTTCTTTAAGTCCTGAATGTAATGAACTTCCCTTTTCAACGGCGGAACGAACAATTAACAAACGTTCTTGCAAAGGGAGATTGTCGATCATAGCTGTGGAGGTTTCAAGAGCCTCAGCTACAGGTATACCAGCCCGTACCAGTTCAGAAAAAACAAGAGTAAAACGACTAAGAGTTGAAAACATAATAATATTTTTAATCAAATATACTTTGAGTAAAAATTGATGCCATTTGTATCTAAATTCTCGATTGTGATCAAGTGCATATCTAAAGGAAAATAAAAAGAGGATAATTCCTGCTAAAACATATAATCCGTAGGTGTTAAAAAGATGTTCTAGAAATAGTAAAATTTTAGTTGGCATAGGAAGCTCAGCATGTAATTGTTCGAAAATAGCTTTAAATTGTGGAACAACATAGGAAATAAGTATGGTAAAAGCCACGGCCATGGCGATCATTACGTTACGAGGGTAGGCCATGGCTTTTTTAAATTTAATAATATTTCGTCGAATTTCTTCAAGCATATCGGCGAGTTTATGAAGTGCTTCTGCCATATTACCTGTTTTCTCACCCAGTTCAATCATTGCAAGACTCAAAGTTCCAATCTCATAATTAAACTTAGCAGCGGATTTGGAAAGGCTATGACCTGCGTTGATGTCCTCTGCCATTGTTCCTAAAACAACTTGAAGTGTTTTATCGGTGGTAACATCCGCTATTTCATGAAGGGAGTCATGAATTGAAATACCAGCATTTGCCATAACGGCAAGTTGACGGATGGCTGCAATAAGAGAATCTTGTTTTAGTTTTCGCTTTTTAAGATTAGAAAAAAGCGTTTCTTTAAACTTTCGAAATTGATCTTCTAGTGGAGCTGCAGATTCTACTACTTTTAATATCATTCCTGAAAATTTTATTTTTGCAAGATATTGAGCTTCTTTTTTATGTTCAGCATATAATCCATATTCATGTTTATTTCCTTTACTGAGAACGGTTACTACAAAGTATTTCATCCTTTTGCCACCCTTAATATTTCATCTATGGTTGTTACCCCTTGAACTGCTTTGGCCATTCCATTTTCAAACATCCCCACAAAACCTTCTTCTTTGGCTTGTTTGAATATTTCATCTTTTGATCCGCCTCGGGCGATAAGACTGGATAATGCTTCTGATATAGGTAAAACCTCACAGATCATTTCACGCCCCATATATCCTGAACCATTGCATTCTTTACAGCCGGCTCCTACATAAAAAATAGTGTTATGAGGAATATATGCACTGTACTCTTCTCGTAAAAGTAAAGGTATATCGGCTTCTTTTTTGCAATATTTACATATTCTGCGGACTAAACGTTGTGCTTGTATCGCCATAAGTGCCCCGCTGATAAGATAGGGTTCAATTCCCATGTCTGACATACGAGGAATGGCACTAATTGCGTCATTGGTGTGAAGTGTTGAAATAACCAAGTGACCGGTTAAAGCTGCTTTAATGGCGATTTCAAGTGTTTCGTGGTCACGAATTTCCCCAATCATGATTTTATCGGGGTCTTGACGAAGAATAGATCGTAGGGCATCGGCAAATGAGAGTCCTACTTTTGCATTCACTTGAACTTGCTGAATAAGATTCATTCGATACTCGACGGGATCTTCAACGGTAATGACTTTGTCTTCAACGTTTCGTAATTCATTGAGTGCACCATAGAGGGTAGTCGTTTTACCGCTTCCCGTTGGTCCGGTAACGAGGATGATTCCAAAAGGTGATTCAAGTGATTTGATAAGTTTTTGGTAGCTTATTGAATCCATCCCGGATTCTTCGAGTTTCACAAGTGCTTTGGTTTTATCCAAAATACGCATTACGATGGACTCACCATAAAGGATAGGCAGGGTGGATATACGAAAATCAAACTCTGCATCCATAACAATGGCGGAAAAACGTCCATCTTGAGGTTTTCGTCGCTCTGCAATATCGAGATTCGCTAATAATTTCACCCTTGAAGCAAGCGGGGGGTAGATATCACGGTCAAAAATAAATATTTCTGTTAATTTACCGTCAATTCGCCCGCGAACGACACAGTTCTTTTCCGTTGGTTCAATATGAATATCACTGGCACGACCTTTGATACACGCTTTTAAGATAACATCAATTAATTGTAGGATGGAAGATGCTTCT
>JAGXHZ010000091.1 GCA_024635855.1 Sulfuricurvum sp. | reverse complement strand
TCATTGATCAGTGTTTTTCCCGTACCGACATCAATAGCTGAATAACCGACCGAATACACCCCATTGTTTTGATCGATGAGTAATGAGGCGATGTAGTTTTCGCTGGGTTCGGCAATGTAATCGAAATTTGTACCGGGAGAGATGATATTGGAGATATAACGACGAATATGAGGAGGTTCACCTTGCTGACGCACCAGTACTATCGTGTATTTTTTCGACTGAACCAAACGGCTAAGATACCGCTCGATAGAGACACTGGGAACACCGGCAAGGAGCGGATTTTGGAGAGAGTTTTCGAGTATAGTTTTGTTTTTACGGGTGAGCTGAATATTCAAAAATTCGGCAACCTCTTTGGCCTTACCGATTTTCATAAACTCATTATTGACCTCATAGACTTCAAAAAAAGAGCCTATTTCGATGATGACGAGGGTATCGGGTCCATATTTGGCTTCACAAGCACGTTGAAGCTCGAAATACGTTTCAGAGAGGAGCTTGCTTTTATCCTGTAAAAGTGCCCCTATCTCTTCTGTGTTCATCGTCGTTGCGAAAACCTAAATTCGTGCGTAAGAGACGCTAATACATGCGTTGAGAGCAGAAAGTTCTTTAAGTGTTTTTTCACTGACAGGAGAATCAACGATAATAACCGCCAATGCTTCTTTTCTTTTGTTACGACCCAAACGGAAGTCAGCGATGTTAACATTATGCGCAGCGAGCAATGTGCCCACTTGTCCGATAACACCCGGGACATCGGTATTTTTGAACAAAATCATATTTCCTTTTGGTTCAACATCGACACCGAAACCATTGATGTCAACAATGCGCTGTACGTCATCGTTAAACATCGTTGCGCTGATTTCGATAACGTCTTTATCGGTCGTCAAACGAACGGTTACCAAGTTTTTATACACCGGACTTTCAGGGAGTTCTTCCGTATCGATTTTGATGTTACGTTCAGCAGCAACAAAATCAGCATTTACGTAGTTGATCGTCTCACCTGATGTCTCTGCCAATGCACCAACGGTTACAAAAGTAGCCAAAGATGTGACGTATTGAGCAATATCGCCGCGTCCGCTGACTTTGATCGAAACGATTGGGGCACGATTGATCTGAGACGCTAAAAAGCCGATTTTTTGTCCCATTTCAAGGAATGGTTTAACAAAAGAAGGTATTTTAGACTCATCAATCGGAAGATTAAGTGCATGAGGATACGCGATTCCTTTTGCTGCTTCGATCGCTTGCTGTGCTGCTTCAAGAGCAATACCCAACTGAGATTCAAACGTATTCGCACCAAGGTGCGGAGAGACACAGATATTGTCCAAATCCAGAAGCTTATTATCGGTTGCAGGTTCTTTGTCAAATACATCAATGCCGGCAAAACGAATTTTTCCTGATTTTAGTCCGTCATAAAGAGCATCTTCGCTGTACAATCCACCACGGGCACAGTTGATAAGAACTACTCCGTCTTTCATTTTAGCGATTTCATCCGCACCGATCATTCCGACTGTTTCTTTGTTTTTTGGAGTATGAATCGTGATAATATGACACGCCAAAATATCTTCGAAATTCGTGGTGTATTTAGCACCGGCATCGGTTGCTTTGGATGGGTGGATATAAGGGTCGTATGCGATAACGTCCATCTCGAATGCTTTGGAGCGGATACCGACACGGCTACCGATGTTACCAAAACCGATAACACCCAATTTTTTCCCTTTTAACTCATAGCCGTACCATTTTTCACGCTTCCACACACGTTGGTTTTTGAGGTGATCATGAGAATACGGGAACATACGCATGCATGAAAGCATGTGCGTCATCGTAAGCTCAACCGCTGCAATGGTATTTGCAGTAGGGACATTCATAACGATAATGCCCTCTTTTGAGCATCCCTGAATATCCACATTATCAACGCCAACACCTGCACGAACGACTGCTTTGAGCTTGCCGCGAGCTGCTTGGATGAATTTATCATCGACATCCGTTGAACTTCGAGTAATAGCAACATCCGCTGTCGCAACGACATCAAGTAATGCTGTTTTGTCCATGTCGGCAGCAAAAATCATTTCAATTTTATCGTCATTACGAAGAAGATTTAAACCCTCTTCGTGAATATGATCACAAACGACAATTTTAAATTTTTCCATTGGATTAGTCCTCTTTGACCGGCGAAAGTGTCGCCGAAATTTGATAGGTTTTTAGTTTTAAGAGGAGATTTGCGAGTGTATTGTAATCATCTGAGTCAATATCAACACTCATTGCGCTTCCCTCTTGATTTAAAAGATAGGAAAGATCCGTATTTTTAAGTTCTTGTTTTAAACAAAAAAATTCATACGAATCCTTCAAAAGTACCGCTAAATGATACTTATGAGATTTTGGTACGCTTGATTGAGCATCCATTTCGATAACCACTTCGTTAATCGGATACGAATACTCTTTCTCTTTTGTTAAATGCAATCCATTCATCCAACTGGACGAACTCACGTTCGTCTCATCAGAGTTTTTATGAGTGTCGCTCTCTTGTGCAATCGCTGAAGGAGTCGGATTGATTTGAATCATAAAGACGATGATAAAGACAGCAACGAAAACGGCTATTATCGGAAATAGCCAGTATGCCGCTTTTCGCATATCCTTATTTCAATTGATCTTTAATCAAATCACCAAGACTGTTTGACTCATCGTCATTAATCTCGTTGAGCATTTCTTGATCTTTGATACGCTCTAGTTTACGTACCGAAAGACGGATACGATCACGTTTAGCATCGATAACCATAACAACGGCTTCAATCACTTGTCCAATAACAAGCTCTTCCGGAGTCAATGGCAAAAGATCTTCATTACGGATAAGTGCATCAACGCCACCCTCTAATGAAACAAATACACCGAAATCTTTAACATCACGAACCGTTGCACTCAACACTTCGTTCATTTTATGATTAGCAGCAAATTTGTCGATTGGGCTCTCTTCGAGTGCTTTACGATTCAAAGAAATTTTTTCATCTTCAGTATTGATTTTTGCGATTTTTACTTCGATTTCATCACCGACTTTAAGAGTCTCTTTACATTTGGCATTTTTATCCCATGAAAGATCTTGATTGTGCAACAATCCCTCTACTCCGCCAACTTTAATGAATGCGCCAAAATCCGTCAATGATGTAACAGTTCCTTTGACAATATCACCTTCGCGTGATGTACGCATAAACTCTTCAAACGGTTTTGGCTGAAGACGCTTGTACGATACACGTAATTTATGAGTATTAGAGTTGATTTCGATAACTTCTACGTCAATTTCTTGACCAAGAGTCAAATAATCTTTAGGGTGTTTAATATTTTTATCCCATGTGATTTCTGAAACGTGCAAGAAGCCTTCGATGTCATTTCCAAGATCAACGAAAATACCATACGGTTCGATGTTGCTAACGGTAACCGTAATGGTATCGCCCTCTTCCAACGCTTCTTCAACTTCTCTCCATGGATCCGATTGAACCGCTTTGATTGAGAGAGACAAATGACGCTTGTCTTTATCGTATGCAATCGCTTTAACGGTTACAACATCGCCTTCTTTATAAAATTTTGACGGATTAACCGGACCCTTGTAGCTGATTTCATTGTAATGAACCAAACCATCAATCCCGCCAACATCAACAAACATTCCGTAACTCGTGATTTTCTTGACAGTACCTTGGATAATTTTACCCTCTTCCATCAATGCATCAATCACTTCTTTTTTACGTTTACGCTCATCGTTGAAAAGCTTGCGGCGCGATACCACAATCGATGCTTCAGCAGAATCAACTTTGACCACTTGTGCTTTAATCGTTTTACCAACGACTTGATCGGTATCTTTGAACGCTGCAAGTGAGCGAGGAAGGAAGAAATGGACATCATCTGCTTCAAGCAAATAGCCACCCTTATTTTTCTTTGTAACCAGTGCTTCGATAACAACCGACTCAAAATCTTCTTTGTGAAGATTGATAAACGCTAATGTTTTCTCTTGCTCAAGCACTTTTTTATACGAAATCTTAGGGCGTTCATTGTAATGTCCTATGACCATAACGGTGATTTTATCACCCACGTTAAAGAGGAGTTTTCCCTCAGCATCACGAATCTCATCGAGTGGCAAGATCCCCTCTAGTTTCTCACCAACGCCGACCAATGCGCGGTTATCACTCTCTTGGATCTCTACAACTTCACCTTCTGTAATGCGAGTGGATTCTTGCTCTTTGAACGATGCCTCCAGCATTTCAGCAAAATTTTCTTCTTCATACGCTTCGTTATCGAACGCCATGCCTATTCCCTTGTAACTAAAAATTGGCTGATTATAGCGTAAAAATGCTTGATTTTAGCTATTAATCTTCTTTTTTGCTACGAATAAACTCTATCAAAAAGATTCCGAAAATACCGAGGATGAGAGAAGTGATCATCGATACCGCTACAATCATCCCTCTCTTAGGTCCCTCTTTGTCTCCTTCATATGCGACACTGGGAGCAGTAACCATCTTTACATTATAAAACTCACTTGATTGCGCTAAAACCTTTTTTTGGATCAATGCCGACATCAGCTGACTGAGTTGTGTTTTAAGTGAAAGATCATTGGTTTTTTGAAGTTCCTGATCATAGTACGCAATCTTTTTCTCCATGTCACTTAGTTCATTTGTCCGAAGCGAGTTTGACGCGTATTTCAAAAACAACGAAACGGTATCTTTAGCTAAAACAGGATCTGAATCACTGCATCCGAGTGTTATAACCGAGGTTTTTTTATCACTTGAAATGGAGAGCTTGCCTTTAATGGCTTGATACGTCGCAAAGAGCTTCTTCTCTTTTTTATCCGGACTCATTGCTTCAGAATCCTCTTTGGGAGAACCTTTCTTAAGACGGTAAAAGGTATCTATCCCCAGTGCAAAACGGTAATTTTTATCTGCATCTTCTGCATTAAGGCGTTCAAATAGCTTTGATTGGAGTAAAAAATTCCGCATCCACTGATAATCATCCAAATAAAGTTGATATGCACTATCCGGCAGCATCTCACCTCCGCCCATATTGACTCCCGCTAATCCGGCTAATGCACCCAAACCGCCCATAGACGATTTAGATTCCACTTGCGGTACCAACACTGCTTGAGAATGGTAAATATTAGGTTTACTCAATGTCCATATGACACTCATAGCCGTAACAACTAAAGTAAATCCGATGAGCTTAAACTTATGCTTACCGATTGTCGCAGCCAACTCACGCAGATCGATCTCGTCTTCTTGGAGCATATTTTGAGAAATACTTTCTTGCATTACAGTGCTCCGATGGTCGTAAGTGCTGCCGCCGAAACTGCCAACTGATATAAAATTGCCGTGATATCTTTGGCAAACTGCATTCCGCTATAGATGCTGATGTGCATTGGAACAACGATCACATCCCCTGGTCCCACGACTACATTCGAGGCAAAGAATCCGCTTTTATACGGTTCTGCTTCGCCGTTACTGTGAACGACAAAAATATTACTCTCATCCGCACTCTCTTTTAGCCCACCAGATTTTTCGAGATAATCGCTTACCGACATTGCAGAGCTGTAAACAACCGCATTAGGGTTAAGAACTTCTCCTTGAATTACAACACTGTCTTCACGTTCAGGCACATAAAGTGCATCCCCATTTTTAAGTAAAATATCCGAATTACTCCCCTCAAATTTACCTAGATCATTCTCTAAATGAACCGATAGACGACCAACATACGGTGTTTTTTGAACTTCTTCTTTTAAGGAACCCAGCATTGAAACCAACTGTGTTTTATCCCCTGAATTCTCCCCTGCTTGAGTAGGTTGAGTTGCAATGTACATGACCCGACTTTGTAGATCTTTTATTTGACGTTCCATCCCTTCACGCTGACGAATTTTTAACTCTTCACGTGTAAATACCGCTCCATCAACATACGCACTGTTGGTAAATCCGCCTGCACGTTTCAGGACGTCAGAAAGAGTCTCACCGTCTTCAATCGCGTATTCACCGGGAAATTTCACTTTTCCATGAATATTTACGGATTTGCGAACATCCCATTTTGGGATTCTAAAAATGGTCACCTCATCATAAGGGTACAAGCGGGGAGAATCAGCCGATATTACCTCTGACATCGCAATTGTCTGTACTTTTCGGACGCGAGAATCGTTAATAACCTCATAGCGGACTACTTCCACTTTATCCATACTGGCTTTTTCAGTTAACCCTCCTGCTGCTCGGATCAAATCATGGATGGTTGTCACTTTATCTGCGATTGGATAACTCCCCGGTTTATAGGCTTCACCGTTAATTGTTGCTTCCTTAATCGGATTGGTCGTGAAATAGCCCAGAGTACGAATATCATCAAACTCCCCTAATACGATTTTTTCCAGTAGCATATCCACAACGCGTACTTTTAACGTCATCGATATTGGATCTGGAGAGACGATAGTCACTTTGCTGCGATCGATTGCGCAGGTAGTCCCTGCTGTGCTTAGTAATGCTTCAAGCGTCATATTCGCAAGAAATTTATACTCACCGGGACGAGATATACACTCTCCTGAAATCTTGACAACCGAGGGAGGGGTAACTGTTGAGCGATTTAATACATACAATTCATCCCGATTTTTGAGCAAGATTTTTTCTTTTCCCGACAAAGCATCACTCAGAGAAAAACCGATTAGCTCTTCTTTAAGATTGGTATTGGTCCGTTTGATGATGGCATAATCGAAATACGTATCTTCGAGAAATACTCCGCGAAGAGTATTGTGAGAGATTTCACGTCCAAAAAACTCTTTTAATGAAGTTCCATCTTTGGCCAGTGGCCAAAATCCCGGTTTAATCACATTCCCATAGAGGGTGATTCCCCGTAAATTACTCTTGTCCAAATCATGCACATAGACTTTGTCTTGATCCTGTGCTACCATTTTTTCTGATTCTGCGAGCGAGACATTAAAAACTTTTATCCCTTGATTCTTCTCATATCGTGTGATACGTATGTCGTTTTTGCTTGCACTGGCTTGTATTCCGCCAGCGTAGTATATGAGATTAGCGATGCTGGTATTTTGTTTGGCTTCATAAATGGCAGGTCGCTTGACGTCTCCGTCGATAATAACACTCTTGCCCATAATCGGAACAATAATAATGTCCCCTGCGCGCAACAGCGGATCACTTCTCCCCGTTCCTCGGATGATAGAGTAAAGGTCGATGGTTGCGTAGATACGCCCTTGACGCTTGATGCTCACCGAACGCATAGAACCATTAGCAGAGAGTCCGCCAGCTGAGATCAACGCTTCTTTGATGGTTGAAAACGAACTCACATTATAAATACCTGGGACAGCTACTTCACCTGCGAGCGTTACTTGGATCGATGAAAACTGAGAGATATTGACCGTCACTCCTACGTTAGGATACGCCGCTATAAGGGCATCAGAAATCGTCTTTTTAGCTTCACTAAACGAAAGCCCTGCAATCTGAAGCGGACCGAAAGAAGGGATGACCACCGTACCCTCTTTGTCAATCGTCAAACTCATATTATCCGATTTCGGACCATACAAAACAACGTTCAAAACATCTTTTGGAACCAGCTTATAGTTTTCAGGCACTGGCAATGATGCCAAATCCATCCCATTTTTATTGCTAAAGAACTCGATACCGTAGCGCTTTAGAGCTGTTGGAGTCTCTTTGATTTGACGAGAGAGGAGACGCTTGCTGTAATCGTCATTTTTTTCGAGGCTAAGCGGTGAACGATAAAAAGAGTTGACATCATCACCCCTGTTTGGTACAACAATAGAAGTTTGATCAGAAGCTTTCTCTTCTGCCTTGGTCTCTTGCACTACATCATTTAAAGGAACTTCTGCTTTGACCTGTGTCGTAATGGCAGGAGCTTTAGCGTCTTGCATCATCGCTTTGGCTTGAGGAGAATCAAGCAAAGCAGGATTAGCCTTGATTGCTTGGATAATAGCTGCATTATCAGCACTGCACTCAGCGCCAAAAAGCAATACGGTTGCCATCATCAGATGTACTAAACTTTTTTTGATTCCCATCATTTTCTCTCTTTTATTGAAATTTAATTTGCTATGCCCATCAACCGATCCACTTCGGCTTTGGCTTCACGCAACGCGAGTTTTGGATTCATCCCCTGTGCAATCTTTTGATCTGTCTTAGACGATAACTGCTGTTGAGCAAAACGGCTGCGCGGATCATTGTACACCGCCGATTGCTCAGTATTTGATGTCTTTACGGTACCTTGCGGTACATTTGCCATCGCAAGACGTTTTAACCACTGATTTTTAAACACTGGATTTGCCGAGTGATAACACCCGATTGCTTGGAGATTATACCCTCTTTTACGTATATGAGAACTGAGTAGCAATGCTGCTACATACACATTGACCTCCGGATCAAACAGTGCCTCACGCGTGACACCGATCTTGGAAAGACCTCGAATATGCATCGAATTAATCTGCATCAACCCGATGTCAACCGTACCATTTTTGTTTTGATTGATCGCACGAGGGTTCAGAGAACTCTCAATCGTCGCTATACGCTTTAATAATGAGGATTCGATACCAAAATCACGACCCGCTTTCTCAAAAATAGGGTCATAAGGGGTAGCAAAAAGTGATAAAACTACGAGCAAAAGCCCCAATAGTATTTTAATCATCAACACCCTGTTTTTAAAAATCTTTCATTTCAAGTATCTAAAAAATCGATGCTATTTTAGCATTTATTCATTAAATCCAAACGCCCAGTGCTAATAGAGCAAACGTTTATTTACCACCGTTGAGAAACGATACATAATACCCGCTTTTAGGGTTGGAGTTTCCAGTTCTCCGGTAATACTTTTTGTTAACCCTGCACCGATCCAAAGATTGGTATTATCAGCTGCTTCATACCGAACTCCAGCTTCTGCTTCGACGATAGCACCGCTTCCGGTGTCAATTCCGCCACCACCACCGGCACCGATACCCGCTTGCGTATAGAGACTCATCGACAGCGGCAGACGATAGTTTATCCCGACACCCAGTGTACCCGAGGCATAACCTCCGGCTCCGCCGCTATACGCACCCAAAGCTTTGCCATAAAAATAACCGGACCCGCCGGTGAGAGCATCCATCTGCATCCCCACCAAAGAAACTCCGGCACTTTGGGTATTTTTGCGTTGTGCTGATAAATATGTTTCGTTTACCAAACGAACTTGCCAATCACTTCGGACGAGCTCATAATCGAAGCGTTGATCTTCGAAATTTCCGACTAAGGGTTTAATGGTCACAAAAGGATGATTGATTGAGAGACTCATGAGCTCGCCGCTAAAATCCCCATCAAACGACCGAACATACCCCCCTTTGATATCTGCTGACCACTGAGGATTGATTCGATACGACACCCCTGCTGTAACTTTACCCATAGTACCGCCACCGGTCGCAATTCGACCACCGCCACCCAACCCGATCGCACCATCCATATTCACCGTCAACCGAGATTTGCCCGAAGTACGCTCAAACAGACCATACCTCCATCCTATTCCTGAAAACATCTCAGCATAACCATCTGCACCACCGCTCAATGCTCCCGCCGTCGTGAGATGCCACACAACATTACGCGATACAAAATTTTCGTATCGAATACCAACCGTATCAAAAGCTTCACTCATCAACGATCCATCGGTTTTACGTGAACCGCTTGAGGGAATATAGTGCTGCATTTCAATTCCAAAGGTTCCCTGCACAGGCGCTAGTGAGCGTTGAAACATTTCTTGCGCATCGTACGACAACGCATTCAATCTCCCCCGATAACCACCATCCAGCCTAAACGATTCAAACGGAAGATCCATAACAGCCGCTATTTGAGAACTTTTGATCTCCCCATTGGGAAATTCGATCCGTGAGAGCTGTAATCCTGCTCGTATATCAGAGTTCCCATAAGTGAGTCCGATGTGAGGACGAATCATTAGCCCACCCCCCTGAGGAGCTGCACCACCGCCTCCGCCTCCGATAAAAAGACCCATTTCAGCTTCAAAATCAGACAATAACAGATACCGCAGACCCCCTTCGAACCCTCCGGTAAAAAATCCTCCCCGCTCTCCGGAAGCTGCCCCATAAACACCCAGCCCACCGTACCAATACGAACCAAACATCTGCTGATAGTTCAACCCAACCAATCCCATAGCTTCATCGCCTGGGAGGGTTAGTGTCTCATACGTTACACGAACATTATTGTGATCAAGATGCAGTGGTATAGAATCAGCCCATGCAGCAAGAGAAATACTGCAAACCATGGAAATTTTCAGTATCATTCTTGTTGTCCTTTTGTCACTGTGTAAAAAGTTTAATAATGATATCTGCATTGAGCAATCAAACTCATCTGATCAGTCACCTTGTAAACCAATCTATGCTCAAGTGTAATTCTTCTAGACCAATAGCCCGACCAATTATATTTCAACGGTTCAGGCTCTCCTATACCAGAAAACGGTTCCCTCTTAATATCTTTGATGAGCAAATTTATCCTTTTTACTATTTTTTGATCATTCGCTTGCCAGTGTATATAGTCATCCCAAGCCTGATCAGCGAAAATAAGGCGGTTCACTCGAAAAGTTCTCTTGCTGTCCCATGTCCTGCTTCTAATTGCTGTATTGCATCATTCAAGCGTGAAGCATTGTTAATACTTTGCATAAGATATGCTGTCTCCTCCATGGACTTAAAATCACTAAGCGATAAAATAACGACAGGCTCTTTATTTTGTCGTGTAATAACGATAGGTGAATGATTATTAACAACCAAATCCATTGTTGAGGCCAAATTTTGTCTTGTATAAGAAAATGTTGTTGTTTTCATGCTAACTCCCATCTATTTTTGTGTACATATATTAGTACATCATGCTTTAATGAAAACTTAACTACGAGATTATTTCCCAATCCCCTGCCCCAACAACACCCAAAAAGCCCGATTTCGTGCAGCAGTGCACAGGAATATCGGCAGCATCTTGTTGTGGGAATGATAGATGTTACTCCTATTCTTCTCTCTTTTCTTTAATATTTTCTTAGTTTATTAGAAGAAATTTTTACAAATAAACAAATGTAACCATAATCATCAAATATAAAAATATCGTTGTACGAAAATGCTTGTAATGCATTTTTTCTTGTTGTTCAAGCATATTGGCACTAGTAATTCCTACAAGCATATAAAAAGGTATGACCTGTAAACAAGAAAAGTGTGAAAATGGACCAAGATTAGCGGGTAAATAATAAAAAATGTAATCGCCAAATAGCATATGGTAAGGGATGTTGACAATCAATTCGATAAAAATTGCTTCAGTACCCAGTAATAATCCTGATCTCAATGTACTCATTTGTGAATTGTGCAAAAAAACAACACTCCGCCAATAAGTATAAAAACCAAGTGTACCCCATACAAACGGGAACAAATAACTAATATTCCCACTGTGTATCGGGTAGAGATGGTACTCCCATAAAGGAGTCCCAAAGATTATGGGATATAGCGTATTGACAAAGTCTTCCCCAATTACACCCAATAATGAAAATAAAAAGATAATATAAACTAATTTTTTCCAATCAGGGCGTAATAACCGTTTAGCAACCATACAGAAGAAAGCATAAAAGACTACGATTAGCCCAACACTATACAGTATTGTGTTTAAAACATTGATCTCAAACATTTGTTTTGTTCCCTCTATTGGCTTATATAGTTTTTTGACTAAGAAGCTTTAAAATTTTTCTTATTATTTGTAATGGAGTTTTTGGGGTACTTTTACCGCTCCAAAAACGCAATGCTGCTTGATGTACTTTTGTATTATTTAATAGTTTTACAACTCTTTCTATTATCCAATCCCATCGTAGCAAAAGTTTTTGCAGTAGGTCCATCGTATTAAAACGTTTTTTTAAATTTTTTTGCCATAGCTGTTTATATTTATCAAGATCACCATCAGCGATTGCTTCAACGGCATAGAGTGCTGAACGCATAGCATAATAAATTCCTTCATAAGTGAAAGGAGAAACGTGTCCAGCAGCATCTCCTACAAACAAAATATTATCTTTACGATATAGGTCATCCCTCCAGAGCGGAATATAGTACCCTCTAGCTTTTGGAATATAATCTAATCCTAATTTTTCACAAAAATGCCCAAAAGACTTATGGACATTTGATTCATCTTCACAAGCAAGTCCAATGTGTGTCCCTTTGTTGTGAATAAAAGACCATGCATAATAACCTTGAGCAATATCCTTACCAAACCACAATTCACATTGACTGGTTAATGGCTGTTGTACTTTAGCGTAGAGTGTTAATACTCTCCTTGGCAGGGTTCCTGTTACTGTTTTTCGTACTGTAGAATTGACACCATCAGCTGCTATAATGTATTTTGCTTGTATACGAAGCTCTGAGGCATTGGATTTTATGTAAGCGAGCAGACCATCATACGATTTAAAATAACCTTCTATTACTTCCGCGCCTTCATTTTGAGCCAATATTCGTAAGTACGTATCAAATTCTAATCGATTTACAATCGCCAAGGGTTCTTTTCCAAGATTCACATCAACAGCCAATAGGCTTGGTGCTACAAATTTTATCGTATTTACGTAATGAGAAATTTTCGCTTTATCTAACGCAAATTCATCAAAAGCTTTTAATAATATTCCGCCGCCACACGGTTTTTCAAAGGTAAAACTTTTTTGTACCAACAATACCTTGTATTTTTTCTGTGCTAAAAATCGTGCTGCCGTTGCTCCAGCTGGACCACCACCAACAATTAATACATCATAATTTTTTATCATGAATGAAACTGTACAATAAACTCTCTTTATCGTTTATAATTTAACGTGCATGCTGTGTCTTCCATACAATTGGAACTGCAAAACTTAACACCGATTTTTTTTAGGATATCCAAAGCGAATAATTTTTTTGTATTTTACGCTGTACGCGATATACGCCAAAATTCCTACAATAATCAATGCAGGAACACTTTGATGAAACACAACAGCAGCGAGATTGATATAGAAGTTAAAAAGCAAAATACGGCGTGTTGCTGCTGCATTGTCTTTTGTCCGACGACGAAATTTTAGGGTATGCAGATGGACTCTTTCAGCTTCAAAGAAGGGTGTTCCGTATTTGCGTTTACGCTTAATCCGACGATCAATCGTCACAAACGTTTCGATCACTGGATACAAAAGAGCAATACAAGCATACCAAAGCGAAATTTCATCATGACGTGCAGCCAATATAATCGCTATCATTGCCAACATTGATC
>JAGXHZ010000090.1 GCA_024635855.1 Sulfuricurvum sp. | reverse complement strand
GTATAAAAGTCCCCTTTTTTACCGATAGGTCGATAGGTACTGTAATAGCCGTTTTTGCCATACAGCCATTCGTGCATATAATGACTAAAAAGCACTTATAAATTTTCCATCGCTTTCTCTAGTCGCACAAATCCCTCATCAATGTTTGCTTTGGTAATCGTAAGCGGAGGGAGGAAACGGAGGGTATTGCGCCCTGCTTTAAGGACAATAACGCCAGCTTCACGTGCACCATTAATGATTTTTCCGAGCGTTTCGGCATCGCAGACACGCAATCCGCGCATTAATCCAAAGCCTACATGCCCTTGGAATATAGCAGGATGTTTTTGAGCAAACGCTTCCAATGCTGTTTCAAAATAGATCAATGTCTCATCGAGTTCACCACTGACTTTTAGCTCTTCGAGAATATCAAGCACTTCATTCGCAGCAGCCGTTGAGAGATAATTTCCCCCAAACGTCGAACCATGATCACCGGGGGCAAAAATATCCAAACGATTGGTCATTACCACACCGATAGGAACACCGCCTCCTAGACCTTTAGCCAGCGTAATAACATCCGGTTCTATTCCATAAAGATTGGACGCTAAAAACTCACCCGTTCGGTAAATTCCCGTTTGAACTTCATCCACCATTAGCAAAATATTACGCGGCTTAAGCATCTTCGCCAATGCTTGAACTTTTGCTAAATCCAGAGGTTGAACTCCGCCCTCTCCTTGTACCAGTTCAATCATGACTGCAACCGTATGCTCATCAATAAGTGATTCGATCTCATCAATATTTTTAGCGTAAACGAAACCATCGGGGAAAGGTCCGAAATAGTTGTGCATCGATTCTTGACCCGTTGCTTTAAGTGCGGTAATCGTACGCCCGTGAAACGAGTGCTCTAGTGTGATGATTTTATAACGCTTAGGCTCTCCGTCCACTTCTCCAAATTTGCGAGCAATTTTAATCGCCCCCTCATTTGCCTCCGCACCGCTGTTACCAAAAAAACATTTCATGTTATATCCGCTGAGCTCCACAATTTTTTTAGCACATGTAGCTTGCGGCTCGATGTAATATAAATTAGAGACATGAATAAGTTTAGAGACTTGATTACAAATTACTTTAGTCAGACGATCATTGGAATGCCCCACACTGCACACTGCAATTCCAGCGGCAAAATCAACGTATTCTTTCCCTTGGGTGTCAATCAAAATCGCATTTTTGCCTTCTACAAAACTGATAGGCTGGCGACCATATGTGGGGAGTACATACTGTTCAAAATTAGTTGTCATTGTTTTTCTACCTTTATTTTAAATTCTTGATATACTGCATTTTCACCCTCATAACTCAATAAGTTTGGGGTCAACACATTCACTTCCGGCGTTCCTGCATAAATCAATGCACAATCATGTCGAAGTCTACTATCATATTGTATAATAAGAGAAATAGATCCTATCTTATTCATCACATTCACCGTTTCCCCCTCATTAAATCCACACTCAGGATGTAAAAAAATCCCTTCTTCACGATGAAATTGTGAATTTAATGACCGTGAAGATTTTGGTGTGATTAAAAACAAACCCTCCTCATCACTCAAACTCAAATCAACTTCATCCATAAAGAGAAATTTTCCCGACTCTGTGGCAAAGCCTTCCGAATAAGGGATGTCAGGACGATTTTTCTTGTAACTAACGCCATCACTCTTTTTCATTTGTGCTCTCAAGATCTCCAAGCACTCCTCTTCATCAGGGATGGAGAGATTAAAATGATCGCAGAGAGATTTTGAAAGAACATATTCCGAAATTCCGATCTCGCTTTCACGTAATTTTGACATATTTTGAAGTGTAAAATCACCATACGAAGCACGAATATCCTCTTTTTCTAAAAATGTTTTTGCCGGAATAACTAAATCCGATGCCAATGAGGTTTCATTTTCATACAAACCAAAATAAATTTTAACTCCGGCATGGGTAAATTCATTTTGTACTTTCGAAGAATTTGGCATTTGAGCAAGCGGATTTGCCCCTTGGACAAAGACCGTTTCAAACGTTGAAAAATCCACTGTTGGTTTTGCCACGGTGTTATGGATTGAAATAAACGGCAACTTTATCTCTGCCAAAGACGAGCCTAAATAACTCACGCCGCTTCCTATCTTTCCAAATAACCCAAGTATCACCCCAAACGCATCTATGGATCGGACAATATCCGCACCATTTTGATATTTTTGCACCCCTGCCCCGACTAAAATCACCGTTCTTTTACCGCGAATAAGCTCTAAAATAGCACCTATTTCTCCGAGGCTTACATCAATTGCTTCCAGTGTTGATTTTATTCGAACGCTCTGTGTTAATTCATAAAACTCTTCATAATCACTTCCAAAACTTTCTAAAAACTCTTCGTCTTGCAACCCTTCGATAATACAAAATCGTGAAAGGAGAAGTGCCAAATGCAAATCGCCGCGTGGTTTAATCTGTACATGCAGCTGCGCACTCTGCGCTAGGGAAGTTTTTACAGGATCAATCACAATAATCGTTTTATTTTTCAAAAAAGGCAGCAGGTGAGAATGAGTTGTATGGAGGTTTCTCCCCCATACTATGACTACCTCAGACGCATCGATCATTTCAGCTGAAAGAGGATGGTTTGCACCTCGTCCAAGCACGATACCCGCTTCTCCTGCTCCATCACAAAGCGATCCTCGCGTTCCTACGGCTCCCATACGAGCAAAAAAATGATCCATTGATCGCTGCATTAATCCCAAATTACCGCTTCCGCGGTAAAAAAGAGTTTTTTCGGGAGAACTTGTCTCTAAAATATCTAATAATCTGCTGTATGCTTCTTCCATCGTAATGGTTTTTCCATGATAACGCGGGGCATTAAGTCGTTCATTCTCATCAAAATGATTCAAATGTGGGCATAAATATCCTTTTGTTACAGGGTGAGACTTATCGCCTTTAATCTTCCCCTTCTCATCCAAAATAATACGGCACGCATCATAACAATCGAGTGGACAAGCGGTGGTATTACTCATAATTCGTCCCCTTTTACTATTATTAATGCTAATGTATTATTTTACAGTCAGATGGCTTTAATTTTTAGTAAAAAAAAGCTTCAGTTTGGATATGATTAACACCAATAAAACTCTCGAGGTTAATAATGTCTCTTTTAGAACATGTAGATGGAGCCACAAATCTGGCGAAAAATAATGAAGTACAACTTCTGATCTTTAAAGTAGATGCTGCCCAAACATCTGCTTATTACGCCATTAATGTTTTTAAAACACGAGAAGTTGTAGAGGCCAAACATCATCAGTTAACCCTTATCCCCTCTCCTCATCCATTGCTGGAAGGAACCATCGTCTTACGCGGTCTTCAAATTCCCATTCTTAATCTTCCCAAATGGCTGGGATCCGAACTGTCAGCCGAAAAGAAAAAACTTTCCAATCTTTTGATCTGTGATTTTAATGGCATTATTATCGGTATACGAATCATGTTTGCCTACCGTGTTATCAAGAAAAACTGGAATGAGATGCATGCACCCGATAGCTATCGTCTTGGCGAAGACGGATTGATTATTAACGATACAAGGCTTGATGATGGAAGCTTGTGTTTGGTACTCGATTATGAAAAACTGCTCGCGGATGTCATTCCCCAAGCAATGGTCAACGTTTCAGAATCAGCAAAGAATTTGGCCAACATTGTGATTCCGGACAAGCTAAGAAACGGAACCGTTTTAATTGCCGAAGATTCTAAAACTGCCCAACGTCATCTACGTCAGGTTTTTGCAAATGCTCATCTCTCCTATCAAATTTTTAACAATGGTAAAGAATTGATGGATTTTGTCAATGCACATCCTAATCCTTCTTTAATCCCTGCCATCATTACGGATATTGAGATGCCGGAAATGTCAGGTTTTACCGTTGTCCGTCAGCTAAAAGCCAATCCGCTTACTAAATCAATCCCCGTTATCGTAAACAGTTCTATGACAGGTGAAAATAACAAACGTGAAGCAGCAACTTTGGGAGCGGATGGATTTATTGATAAAACAAAGAGTGAGAATATTATTCCATTGATTATCACTAAAATGGAAGCTGCACAGCAACTATTATTGGCTTAAAAAGAAGGTTTTCGTTCGTGGTGAGCCCACGTACCCTATAGGGTATGTCGAACCATGAACCCTTCGACAGGCTCAGGGCGAACGGAGTAAAGAATTAGTCTACGATTGCGAGAATTTGACCAGCTTCAACTTTATCGTTTACTTGTACCATAACTGCACTCAAAACACCTGAACGCGGTGCTAAAACATCAATTTCCATTTTCATTGCTTCAAGAATCATAATCTTATCGCCGGCAATGATTGGAGCACCTACTTGGGCCAAAAGTTTAAACACAGAACCCGGAAGTTCTGAACGAATAGCGTTTTCATTGACTGCTGCAACTGCGGGAGCTGCTACTGGTGCTGCAACCGCTACTGGTGCCGCTACTGCTACTGATTGAACATTTGCATTGCCATCTACGATTTGTACGTTGTATTGTTGTCCGTCTACGATTACCGTGTAAGTACCATTTGCCATTGTGAAATTCTCCTGTTTTAGTGTTGATTGAATTGATTGAGCTGTATCAGCCGTTTTTGGACTGTTTTTTCGAACATTTACGGTTGCTTCCCCTTTGAGAAATGCAATCCCTTTAACATCACACGAAGCGGCAATGAAAATATTTTCATCACTGGCTTCGATTCCTTCATTTTCTAACTGCGCAGTCCAATAAGCGATTGATTTTTTCTCATCACGATCCGCGATATCGATTGCATGATCGGTTGTTGGCTCAAGCTTGAGCTGTTCGTGAGCAATACGCACCACTTCAGCATCCGGTGTCGTTGGTGTTTTACCAAAATAGCCTAATACCATCTTGCCATAACCCGGAGCTATTTTTTTCCATGGTCCCATAAGAGCATTATTAAGTGCTTGTTGGAAATAAAACTGAGATACCGGAGTAACGGATGTTCCATATCCCCCTTTTTCAACCACTTCACGCATTGCACGAATGACTTCAGGATAACGATCCAACATATTGTTATCACGCATCATCTGAGTATTTGCCGTCAATGCACCGCCAGGCATTGGAGAAAATGGAATTAAAGGTGAAACTTGTGTTGCTTCAGGCGGGATGAAATAGTCTTTCAAACAATCGCCCAATACATCTTCGTATTGCAAGATTTTTTCAAGCTCTAAACCGCCAAGATCAAAATTCTTACCCTTGACTGCATGCAGCATCGTCAAAATATCCGGCTGAGATGTACCGCCGCTGACTGGAGAGGCTGCCATATCAATACCGTCAATACCTGCATCAAGCGCTGCCATATAACACGCAACGCTCACGCCCGCTGTTTCATGAGTATGAAGACGTAAATGTGTCCCCTCAGGAACAAGACGACGTGCCATTTGAATGGTTTCATACACTTTCTGAGGGCTTGATGTTCCGCTGGCATCTTTGAAACAAATCGAGCTGTAAGGGATACCAGAATCTAAAATCTCTCTAAGCGTTTTTTCATAAAATGCAACATCATGCGCACCGACACATCCCGGAGGAAGATCCATCATAGTGACAACCACTTCGTGCTTCAATCCATGATGAACAATACGCTCACCTGAGTATTTCAAGTTTTCGACATCGTTCAGAGCATCGAAATTTCGAATGGTCGTTGTTCCGTGCTTTTTAAACATCTTGGCGTGCAAATCAACCATCTCACGGCTGCCAGTATCTAGCATAACCGTATTAACGCCGCGAGCAAGCGTTTGGAGGTTAGCGTCCGGACCTACGATGGCACGGAACTGATCCATCATATCAAATGCATTTTCATTTAAATAGAAGAAAAGACTTTGAAAACGCGCTCCGCCTCCAAATTCAAAATGGGTAATCCCTGCATGAGCAGCTGCTTCGACTGCAGGGAAAAAATCATTCATCAGTACCCGTCCGCCAAATACGGATTGAAATCCGTCACGGAACGTTGTATCCATTATGTCGATATATTTTTTTGCCATAATCCCTACTTCTTTTTATTATGATGATGGATTGCTGCAACCAGTGAAGCAAGTCCAGCTAAACCATTATTTTGACCTGAATTCTCAAGTTCATGATGATGAAGCGCTACAGCAATGGCAGCAACTCTTGCCCTAACATCATCGTTCTCTAACGAATGATGATGCAGTGCAGCAGCAATTGCAGCTACTTTTGCACCCTCATTATTAGGGATACATACTTGTAACTCTGAGAGGTTTTTAGGCTTCGACTTCGTAAAATATTTCATTACTTTATCTAGTAATTCCACGTCTATATTCCTCTACTGATATTTGACAACGCAACACGTTGGCGTGATTTTAGTATAAAGTTCATTAAAATTAATTTACTGAACCGTTTCAATATAGCTCAAAGATAATTTTGTTACAATCCGCACCAATAAAATAATAACAAAGAGGTACGCAAATGGATCTTAGTAAAATCGGATATGGCGAAAACCCGGATAAAGTTAAAGCAATTATAGAGATTGCCTGTGGATCAAACATCAAATATGAAGTTGAAAAAGAGAGCGGTGCCTTAGTCCTTGACCGTGTCATGCACTCAGCAATGTAT
>JAGXHZ010000014.1 GCA_024635855.1 Sulfuricurvum sp. | reverse complement strand
GAACCTACGACCTTCGGGTTATGAGCCCGACGAGCTACCGGACTGCTCTATTCCGCGGTATAAAAGTGGATGGGGTGGAAGGACTCGAACCTTCAATCTACAGTACCAAAAACTGTTGGCATACCATTTGCCTACACCCCAACATTCTCGTTGTGAGGCCGAAATTATAGACTTTTTTTCGTAATTTGTCAAGAGTATTGCGAAGCTTTTTAAAAATAAATGCTTTCATCCGGAATATGATGCTTTTTTAATCCTTTTTGATTATAATCTCTTCTAATATATTAATTAAAAGAGATATCCATGTCAGCAATACTTCGTGTACAAGAAGCGATAGAAGAGTTTAAAAAAGGGCGTATGGTCATCATGGTTGATGACGAAGACCGTGAAAATGAGGGTGACTTAGTTTATGCGTCTGTTTTTTCGACTCCGGATCATGTAAATTTCATGGCTACTCATGCCAAAGGGCTTATTTGTGTTGCTATCAATCCAAGTATCGCTAAACGTCTAAGTTTGGAGCCTATGGTAAAAACTAATTCATCTATGCATGAGACAGCCTTTACGGTGTCTGTGGATGCTACAGCGGCTACTACGGGTATTTCTACGCATGAGCGAGACATGACGATCAAAATTTTGGCAAATCCGGTAAGTCATGCGACTGAGCTGGTGATGCCTGGGCATATTTTTCCATTGATTGCAAAAGAGGGTGGAACGTTGGTTCGTATCGGTCATACAGAGGGGTCCGTTGATTTGTGTCGTTTGTCCGGTTTGGCAGAATCTGCGGTTATCTGTGAGATTATGAAAGAAGACGGTTCAATGGCTCGTCGAGATGATCTGGACATTTTTGCCCAAAAGCATTCACTTAAAACGGTTTATATTTCAGATATTGTTGAGTATCGTCTCGCCAATGAGATATTGGTCAAAGCAGTTTCGGAAGAAGAGATTGAGTTTTTTGGTGTTCATGTCAAAAAATATTGTTTTGAAGATCATCAAGGGGATCAGCATACGGCAATTGTTTTTTACAAAGCAGGGGAAACCGCGAACGTGAGAGTTCATAATGTCATCCCTGATATTGATCTTTTACTCAATCAAAACCGTTACACTCAATTAATAGACTCTATCCATTACTTGAAGCAAAACAGTGGGGTATTGTTATTTATTAACAAGCCACAGCAGCACTCAGCAAACATGAAAGAGTACGGTATCGGAGCGCAGATACTCAAAATTTTGGGCGTACGTCATATGCGACTTATTGCTGATTCTAAAAATGTTGAATTTGCTGCGTTAAGCGGATTTGGATTGGACGTTGTGGAAGTTATCAATCCCAGTGAGGGGATATAATAAGTAGGCTCTCAAGCCTACTGAAGATTTAGAGATTAGTTTTTCATTGCCTTGATGAACGATTCGTATATATTTTCCAGATGAAGATCTTGCTCAAGAATTTCGGTATTGTCTTGTACCATATAGTGCTCTAAAACTGCGACACGCTTGAGAAGGTACTCAAACATCTCTTTGTTAATATCGGGAAGCTTGTTGTGGCTGAACGGATCTTTGTCTCGTCCTTTTTGGATGACATGAGCGGGAATCCCGATCGCGGTACTGTTTTCAGGAACATTTCGTACAACAACCGAGTTCGCTCCTACTTTTGAGTTCTCACCGATGGTAATATTCCCTAAAATTTTAGCTCCGGCACCGATGACCACACCGCGTTTGATCGTAGGATGGCGCTTGCCTGCCGTTAAGCTTACACCGCCAAGCGTTACCCCTTGATAGATGAGAACATCATCTTCGATAATGGCGGTCTGACCGATAACAACACCCGTTCCATGGTCAATAAAAACACGTCGCCCGATAGTAGCACCCGGATGAATGTCTATGTGGGTAATAATTTGATTAATACCCATGATGAGGCGGGAAAGGGATTTGAAATTATTTCGGTAAAGTCGGTTAGCAATACGGTACCAAAAAATCGCCCACACGCCCGGATAGTTAAACAACAACTCTATTCGTGAGCTGATTGCTGGGTCGTTCTTGTAAACGTTCGAAAAATCTTCGCTAATTTCAGAAAAAAGTCCCAAAAAAAATCCTTATCGTGTTGTGCGTAAATAACCATTTTGGTAAAGGTACATTTCGAGTTTTTGAAGTGTATCTGTTTTTTCTTCTTCTGCCATAGATTCACTGGTTGCCAGTTTATTTTTAAGGTTCGTTAGAAGTTTTGAGCTGTCATATCCAATATCTTCAAGAATATTAAGAACATTGTCCGATTCAGTGAAGTTTTCAATCTCATATCCCGTGTCATTGATGAGAATCGTACATTCACTGGGGTGAGTAAAGAGGTTATGGTTCATACCCAATGTCTCTTGATAAGCTCCAACGTTGAAAAATGCGAGGAAATATTCTTCTTCGTCCAAATCAATATCGTGGAGATACAAAGGAGTCTCGGGTTTGAATTTTATTTCCCCATCACTATCACAGGTAATGTCCCAAAGACTTGCTGCCCGAATGGCGGGGATATCCAGACGGTTAAGAGGCATGATAGGGAAGGGCTGTTGCAGCCCCCAGTAATCGGGGATACTTTGGAAAATTGAGCTGTTGATAAGATAGCGCTCTTGCAGTTTGACTTGAAGACGCTCGATTTCGGGTACGAGGTTGTCTTGGGAGAGGTAGAGTGATTTTTTGATAATCTGATGAACTAAGATTTCAGCATTGGAACGATCCAAGAGATCAATATGACCTAGGTTGAAAAGAGTTAGCAAGGATTCCATGTGATCGAGGGCATCGTGCATGTATTCGATGCATGTACGTGGAGATAAAAGGGAATTTAACTCACGTAATTCTTCGATAAGAGGAGGATTCTTCTCTTTTAGTTTGAGTGATTTTTCCTGATAGTCGTGTGAAAAAAGTTCTAATACAGGAGAAATCAAAACGGAGTGTGAGGCTACAATAAAGCGTCCGGATTCGGTATAAATATCGGGATGATCAACCCCTTTGGCATTCATGATTTCACGAAGCAAAAAGACAACACTGTTTGAAAACTCTTCTAGGGTGTAGTTACGAAGCCGCGTAGAGGTGTGCTGTGAATACTCAACCGCCAGTCCTCCACCGATATTGATAGCTCCTAGGGCTGAGGCTCCCATTTTTTTGAGCTCTGCATAGATATTTCCTGATTCACGTAATACACGCTTAAGTGTAGAGATATCTTGCATTTGTGAGCCGACATGAAAATGAATCATCGTGAAATGTTCTACCATGTTGTGCTCTTGCAGCATGCTCATCGCTTCAATAAGCTCGGTAGAGGTAAGACCGAATTTGGCACTTAGACCGCTGCTTTTTGCCCAGATTCCGCTTCCTTCGCTTTGGAGACGAATACGGATACCGATATTGGGGACTTTGAGGTTGCACGATTGCGCGACATCAATAATCCATTCAAGCTCACCAATGCCTTCGATGGTAATGGTAATATCATGCCCCATTTGCGCGGCAATGAAACTAAGCGTAACCATCTCTTCGTCTTTGAAACCATTTACAGTGATGGGGGAACCTAGAGGAGTTTTTGCCATTGCGAGGGCGAGTTCTGCTTTGGAACCCGCTTCCAAGCCATAACCATAGCGCTCACCGTGTTCAACGATAGCATCGACGGCTTCTGGAAATTGGTTTACTTTGAGTGGGAAAACAGCTCGAAATTTTCCGGTGTAATCGTTTTCAAAAATGGCACGTTGAAAGTTCGAGTAGAGTAAATCGATTTGTTTGCCGATAAGATGGGGAAAACGTAAAATCAAGGGACCGCTAAGATTTGTTTTACGAATTTTATGGGCAATTTCAATCAACGAGGGAGAGCTTTTATAGTTAACTTTTATCATCCCTTGGTCGATCATAAAGTTGTTTTCGCCCCAAATATCAATACCGTAATTATTCATTAGTTTCCTCTTTAAGTGAAATAGTAGACTCTTTTTGTTCAACCAAATCTTTTATCCAAATGGTATTATTCAGCCGTTCATTTTCACCGATTACCGCACAATAGCGAGCATTGATGCGATCGGCTCCTTTGAGGTGGTTTTTAAGACTTTTAGCATCGTATTCAACGACAGCTTTATGTGTTTTACGAAAATTCTCAGCGGCTTTGAGAATGAGCGGTAATGACTCCTCTTCCATTGCTCCCAGATAATATCCCTCACGTACGGGTTCCGGCATCACGATGAGTTCCATGAGTCTCTCAATCCCCAATGCAAATCCTACCGCAGGGGTTGGTTTTCCGTCCAAAAATTCGATAAGGCGATCATAGCGTCCCCCACCGGCAATAGCACTTTGAGAGCCGATTGCATCACTGACGAATTCAAAGGCAGTTTTAGAATAATAATCCAGTCCGCGTACGAGGTTTGTATCAAGCTCATAGACAATTTGATGCTGATCTAAAATAGATTTAAGGGTTCCAAAATCATTTTCGCATCCTGCGCAGAGATGATTGAGGAGTTTGGGTGCTTGGGTATAAAGATTTTGGCACGCTTGGTTTTTACAGTCCAATACACGGATAGGATTGGTGGATTTTCGTCGTTGGCAATCTTCACAAATGGAATCACCGCAGGTATCGATAAAAGCAATGAGTTTATCACGGTACGCGGGCATACAGTTTTGATCACCCAGAGAGTTGAGCTTTAGGCTGTAACCGATTCCCAAAGCTTTTAGAATATCTGCAACCATCATAATCATCAATGCATCTTCATAGACCGAATCCACACCGAAACTCTCTACTCCAAACTGGTGAAACTGACGCAACCGACCTTTTTGGGGACGTTCATAGCGAAACATCGAACCATGGTAGTAAAAGCGGTGAATTCCCCCTTTTTTATCCAGTTTGTTTTGGACAAAAGCACGAACCACTCCTGCGGTTCCCTCGGGGCGTAAACACACGTCATTGCCGCCTTTGTCGGTGAATTGGTACATCTCTTTGCCTACGATGTCACTGCTTTCACCCACGGAGCGTTTAAAGAGGGCTGTCTCTTCGAGAAGCGGGGTTTCGATGTAATGAAAACCGTAACGTTTGGCGATGGTGGAGGCAGTCGAAATAAAATACTCAAAACGTTCATAGTCGTTTGAGAGAATATCATTCATTCCGCGTAAAGATTGGATCATTCGTTTCCTTTGATGAGACCGGCGATCTCGTTTGTAATAGTATCAATAGATTGTGACGCATCGATTACAAAGGTTTGTATTCCTAGTGCTTGGGATGCTTTTATAAGAGCTTCTTGGATATTTAGCAAGTAGTCAATTCCTCGAGATTCGATAACATCATGCTCTTTTTGAGAGAGTCGATTAGCTAGTTCTTGAGGAGAAAGTTTTAGGATAAAAACTTTCTCAGGGAGCTTTCCGCCGGTGGCAAGGGTGTTGAGGGAGATGAGTGTAGCAATATCACAGATTTGTTGTACTAATGCGTATGCAACCCCTGAAACAGCGGAACGATCACTAATGATGAGAGAGTTGATATTTGGTAATATGATACTCTCGGTATGCTCGGCACGATCAGCTAAAAAGAGGAGCAGTTCCGCCATTTTACTTTTAAGTTCCCCGTGCAAAACCATCGAGCGTATTTCAATACCGACAGGAGTTCCTCCCGGTTCTTTGGTATATACAGCTTCCGGAAAAAGCGATTTTAGGCACTGGATCTGGGTGCTTTTTCCCGCAGTATCAATCCCCTCTATTGCAATGTACATGATTTCATACTCCCGATAACATTTTGAACCGATGCGGGTAAAAGATGGTCGGTTTTAGCGTTGAATTTTAGCAGATTTCGGACGATGGAAGAGCTGATAAACGCATGTTTGAGTTTGGGCATCAAATAGACCGTTTCGATGGTGGCATCAAGCGAGTTGTTGAGATATCCCAACTGCAATTCAAACTCAAAATCACTCACCGCACGAAGACCACGGATAAGGACGGTTGCCCCTAATGTTTTGGCAAGTTCTACGGTGAGGTTATCGAAGCCGACTACCCGTACGCGATCTAAATCTTTGATAGCAAGCTTGGTCATCTCTACGCGCTCTTCGAGGCTAAACATGGGACGCTTGTCTCTCGAATCTGCCACAGCAATAATCACTTCGTCGAAGAGTTTTAACCCGCGCTCAATAATGTCAAAATGACCGTTAGTAACAGGATCAAAGGTTCCGGGATAAAGGGCTATTGTGTTGCATTTCATTCGCCGCTCCACCGTTTATAAAGATTATTGTCAATTTTCATCAAATCCATCCATTTGCCTATCATAAAGTTTTCCATATCTTCCAACGTTGTTTGTTCTCCATAATACGCCAAAGCAGGAGGTGCGATGATGACTCCCATCATGGACAGTTTGTGCATATTTTCCAGTGCAATCGGTGAAAACGGTATTTCTCTTGGGGCTAAAATCAATATTTTACGCTCTTTTATCATCACGCTTGCCGCACGGGTTATAAGGTTGTCCGCGATACCGCATGATATTTTTGCGAGAGTATTCATACTGCATGGCGTGATAATCATCGCATCTGCACCGTACGACCCTGAGGCAACGGATGCCCATATTTCAGTATTTTGATGAAAATTGGTATTTTCTTCTTTTTCCAAAACAATGTTGGCATGTTCAGAAACAATTAAATGTTTAATTATATCAGCAGGAAGCGCATGTAAAAATTTAAGTCCCAAAGAAGCACCGCTGGCTCCGCTTATACCTACGACGATTTTCATTGAAGCTCCACTGCATTTTCTCCGATAATTTTGGCACGGACACGTTTGCTGTCGGCTTTTTCGATTGTAATAATATCATACAGTGCGCCCTCTTGCATGGCGGTTGCGATAAACTCTACAATTACGGTTTCATTTTTGACTTGAACGCTTACTTTTGAACCGCGTAAAACGAGGGGAATGGATTCGATATGGCGATCAAGCAGAGGCGTATCATTTTTTAGTGATGTTTTATATCGACTCATTTTATCCGGAAGAGAGATAAGAGGTTTGCTTCTAAATGAGCTAAAAGGGATCGTTTTCATTGCACAATTATTCAGTGAAACAACCTCTTTACGAGATGTTTTTTGGCTCGTATGTAAGACACTCAAGGTTGCATCAATCGTGAAATCGAAATAGTGGCGGATACCATTGTTGTCGGGGACGTAAAAAGTACCTTTATTTTTAGTCGCCATATCTTTATCAAAAACTGCGTGACCATTCTTGGGAAGTGACTGGATATAGCCATGGGGAAAAACTTGGATGGATTGGATAAAAATAGTAGGATATTGTTCGGTAAAAAAAGTGGTGAGCTGATTTTGAAGCAAAGTATAATCGGTATCACTTCGTTTTGAAAAGGTCACAAACCGAACTTTACCACTCTCCAGTGCGCACCCGTTGAGTTCAAAAGTTTTCAGAAGTATTTGGGCATTCACACGATAGGACGTTTTTCCATCAGGGATAAGGAGAATTTCAAACGGTTTTGAACAGCTTACATTCAAATCTGCTGACGTAATTGTCGGATGAGTAAAGGTATAGCTCTGTTGCAGGGTATTAGCATAGAGACCAGAGAGAAAAAAAGTGATTATAAAGATAAATTTGCCCATTATAGTGTAATTGTAACATAGTGGTATTTGTTTTTCATACGGATTGCGTTATTCTTTAAGTTCCAAATAATAATAAAGTGTAGTGGTATGATTTTTAGAAAAAAAGAATTTTTGTTAGAACTTAGTGCAGAAGAAAATGCTCAGATGCGTCAAGAGCAAGTAAAAATTATGTATAAACAAGCATTAGCCTCAGTATTTGCCCTATTTTTCGGTGCAATAATCATTGTTTATATTTTTTCTTCAACACCTCTTGAAAAACCGATTTTAATTTGGTTAGTCACAGTTAGCATAACTTTGATCTGGCGTTTATGGGTCTTGAAT
>JAGXHZ010000013.1 GCA_024635855.1 Sulfuricurvum sp. | reverse complement strand
TAGCTATTTTTATTTTGGGTAACTTGGAGTCCTCTACGTGCTTGTTCTTCACGGGCGTTTGCCGCATCAGAGCGGCTCTTTTGACGTTCAAAATCAGCGGAACCCATCGAACCATCCCCCACAAGGCGTTGGAATCGCTCAGCATCTAAAGCAGCTTGCCTTGCATCTACACTGGCGGCTTTTAATTGATCCGCAGCAGAGTTGAGGGCTAATTGGTAATCGGCATCATCGAGCTGTGCCAAAGGCTGACCACTAATAACACGATCCCCGACATTAACAAGACGTTTGAGAATCTTCCCTCCGGTACGAAAACCAAAATCGGTTTCAACCCGCGCATGAACGGTTGCGCTCAACCATCGCTCTTCGACCCCATCTGTTTGAGTGATTGTGGTGACATAGACCGCTGTTGGAGATGGAGGAACTTGTTTGGTTTTATGTTCACAGCCGCTTTGTGTAATGATAACGGCAAATAGAGCAATTGTTTGTACGCTGTTTTGTAGGGATTTATTCATGGTAATACCTTCGTAGAGTTAGATTCTGCATTTAATTCGTTCTGAGAGGGATTCCATCCTCCGCCTAAAGCCTTGTAAAGTTGTACATCTGCTAAGAGGCGATGGGTCTCATTGTCCATTAGGGCTATCTCGCTCGCCAACATCAAACGCTGAACATCGAGCAGGGTTAATTTGTCGATTTGTCCTTCGCGATATAACGACTGAACCTCTTTCATCGCACTGTGTCGATTTTGCACGACTGCGTTAAGCGATACTCTCCGCTTGCGCTCTTCGGATTGGACGCTAAGAGTATCTTCCACTTCTTTTACCGCAACAAGAACAGACTTTTGCCACGAGAGTAATGCTTCGTTTTCACTGGCACTTTGAACCTCTATGGCGGCTTGAATACGTCCGGCATTAAAAATCGGCATAGCAAATGCCATGGCAACATTGGTAAAGGAGACCGGTGCCAAATCAAATCCGTTAATCCGCAAGTCTTCACGCCCGATAAGGGCATTTACAAAGAGCTTAGGCCACGTTTGAGACTCTGCTTCTCTAGAGCGTAACGATTCCGCGCTGTAGTGTGCTTCAGCCGCCATGAGATCCGGTCGTCGCCGAAGCAGATCGCTGGGTTGACCTGTACCGATAGTCTGAGATTGCGGCCAGAGATACTCGGGGTTAGCGGATACCGGAGCAACGGAGGGATTTTCACCGAGTAAGAGGGCAATATGCGTTTGTGAAATGGCAACCAATGTTTGTAATGGCGGTATCTGTGCATCGAGAGTACCGACTTCTGCTTCGGCAAGATTTAGCTCAAAACGACTGGATTGCCCATGCTCAAATCGTCGAGAGATTAGGCGAGCACTCTCATGTTGCGTGTTTACTAATTCCTCTAAAAGATGCAGTCGTTGCTCTGCACCGCGCAAAATAAAGTACTGGCGTGCTATTTCACTCTCTATTAACAGTTGTGTCCCTCTTTGAGCTGCTTCTGCGGCTATAGCATCGTATTGTGCGGCATCAGCAGCAGCGCGTACCCCACCGCTCACATCGATTTCCCACGCCAAGTTGATACCCGCTTGATAGGCTCTCACATCCGGCATCCCCTGTTTATAGGGGGCAGGAAGTCCACTATGAGTCGTCGAAGCCGATGTCTGGAGGTCTAACGTCGGCCAAAGACGTGAGCTTTGCGCGTCATGTCCTGCACGTGCCGCTTTTATACGGCTCATTGCAATTCGAACATCATGATTGGAGTTGAGCCCTTTTTCGATGAGGGCACTTAAGATAGGGTCGTTAAATTTTCCCCACCACGCTCTATCCTCAGAAAGGGTATTGGCAGTATCCATCTGGTGAAAGGTTGATGAGAGGTTGGTGTCAAGCTTGGGGAGAGATGCTTGGGGAGTCGCACAACCCGATAATAAAAGTATCGGTGTGATAGAGAGCCAAATCGTATAATGTTTTAAAAACGGTATTCCCATAGTATATTCCCCTCGACTAAAGATAGGGGAATTCTACGAGATTGTTAAGATTATGTCATTCACATAGGTTCATCTTTTTCAATCGGCTTAAATGTTGAGGGGTTATTCCGAGATAGGAGGCGATGTGATATTGAGGAACTTTGCTTAAAAGGTGAGGAGTTGTTTGTAAAAATTCCGCAAATCGCTCTTCTGCATTTTGTACTAATTGAGCAAAATATTTTTTGTGTACCAAAGAGTACGCCATATCACTCGCTCTTCTCATAAATTCCGACCACTTATGATGCTGTAAACACAAAATATCTATCTCCTCTTTTTTCATGATCCAAACAGTGCAATCGCTTAGTGCTTCAAAATGAAGTTTTGAGGGGGTTTGGTTCAGATAACTCTCATAATCAAATACGATCAAATTGGTCAGATGGGCATTCTCATCATTAAAATAGATGTACCACGTGGTGTCTTTGCCGTTTTCGTCGATGTAGAAGCCTCTCGCAGTACCCGATTCTATAAAATAGGTGCCATCATGTATATGTTCACAATGGTGGATTGTCTCACCTTTTTGAAAATATTTTTTAACCATCTTATGGTTCAGTACATCCACTTCATCACTGCTCAAAGTGATATGTTGGTTGAGAAATTCAAGATATTTATTCATTGTGGTATGATCTCCATTTAGTAGATAGATTAATGATGCCGGTGAAACTTCAACACTCCTTTGGCGGTGCCTTATGGATATCTAAAACCGTTCCCTCAAAAATGAGATCCATACCCGAGAGAGGATGATTCCCATCAAGTGTGGCATGATCACCCTCTATTTCACTGACGGTATAAATGATGACATCATCGGAATCCTCTTAAAATATCCATCGAGTTCCATTTCGACACTCACTTCCACCGGCAGTTCGCTGAGGGCTTTCGTGATGACCAAAGATGGTCGTTTGATCTTCGCAACTTCTTCAAAATAGGTGTTGGCGTTGCGGTGTTGCAGGTAGTTTTCCTCTTTTTTGATCGCAATGTCGATATCGCTGTAGAGGGTATTTTCTCCACATGCATAACTGCCAAATAATCCGAGTTGGACAATGCCATCACGGTGCAATTCGTGTTTGAACTCGTTGAGATAATATAAAATATGTTCTTTTGTCGGTTTTATAATGATTATTATACAACGAGGAGAGAAAAATTGTCCTATAGTTTTTTTAAACAAAAAACAGTTATAATATAATAATACAAACTCCAAAGGGTTTCAATGTTTGGCAGTAAACTTATTCTGTTGATATTTTTATTTTTTACACTTTATGCTAATGATGATAGCTATTTCGAAGCAACTAAAGCAAACATTGGTAAGCCAACCTCAGAAGTAGCAAAATTTTATGCGAAAGCCTGTCTAGAAAATAATCCTACTGCATGTGCAATGTTAAATGCTATGATTGTTAGAACAAAAGATGGCAAGCGTGATTATATTGAAGCAGCGAAATTCTACAAAAAAGCGTGTGATGGTGGAGAGGTTATAGGGTGTTCTATACTTGCTGGAATGTATACAGACGGTAAGGGTATAGAACAAAATAAGTCTAAAGCGGTTCAGCTTTATACTAAAGCATGTAGTGCTCAAGAAGCAACTGGGTGTACTGTTTTAGGTATGATGTATGCGAATGGTAGAAGTGTAGATCAAAATTATACCAAGTCAATTGATTTTTTTAAACAAGGTTGTGACAATGGTTCCGCTTTGGGATGTAAATCTCTCTTAGCAATATATAAAAAAGGTATAGGTTTAGAAAAAAATCAAGAAGATGAGAATGAGTTGATTGAGAGAGCATCCATACTTGATTTATATGAAGATGTTTATAGTCAATTAGTTGAGGGAGAAAAAGAGTATTTGGCTGATAATTATAAATTAATACGTCGGATTACACAAGATGTTTTAAATCGTTATGCTCATTCACGGATTCCATCGGATGTGATTGAAAACGATAAAAATATGATTGAATTTTATTTACATCCTGATGGGAGTATATCAGATATACATTTTAACCAGAAAAGTAAAATTTCTATTTTCAATGATACGACACGTGAGACTATAGAAATTGCATATTCCAAATATCCTCGACCAAAGCAAAAAACATTAATCCGTTATAGAGTTAACTATGATTTGAAGAAAAATGAAACAAAGAAAGAAAAATAAGGGGGCGTTAGAAATTCTGTGTCAATCCAGTAGAATATCAACTACTCAAGGACAGACACATGGAACTAACACTAGATACGCAGGCAATATTACAACAAATCCGTGAGGGTAAAGCTCTCACTGGAAAAGAGATGGTGCGTTAGCACCTTTGATTAAACAGCTTACAGAAGCTGCCCTACAAGCTGAGATAGAATCTCACCTCACACAAGATCTCAACAGAAACCGTAAAAACGGCACTTCCTCAAAAACGATGAAGAGCGATGTTGGCAACCCCCAATTGATGGGTTGATTAATGCTCACATCCACATCCATGCTCATGGTTTAATATCTCATGAATCTCATCTTTGGACGCTTCGTGGATCTCTAATACTGTCCCTTCAAAAACGAGGTCCATTCCTGCTAGTGGGTGGTTACCATCAAGCGTGGCTTTGTCGCCGTCTATTTCGGAAACCATATAAATCGTTATGTCTTCAGAGTCATCATCCATGTACCCGTCTATTTCCATCCCGACGCTTAATCCCTCTGGAAGTTCGCTTAAGTTTTCAGTCAAAACCAATTCAGGATCATATTGACCAAATGCTTGTTCTGCGTTTAGGACTATTTTGAATGTATCACCGATACTTTTTCCCTCTAAAACGTCTTCTATAGTTTTAAAAATATGACCGTAGTTACCGTGCAGATAAATAATAGGCTCTTCTTCTTCGTGAAGGAGTTTTCCCTCTGTATCATTGATGTGATAATCGACAGTGACAAGGCAGTCTTTTGTGATGGTCATGAGAAAATCCTTAACTCTAATTTAAATATTAACTGACGTTATATCAAAAATTCGATAAGCAAAACATTAAGTTATATTCTTCATCTTTAATACGGGCAAATTCCCCATTTTGTATAAAACTTATACAATTAATATTATTAAATTAATTGTATAAATGAGTACAATATTATAGATTATTAAAACACGGAAAATTTAAAAATGAACTCTCAAATTAAACTCGATCCTCAAACACTTATTGTTAGTCGAACAGACATGTCAGGTATTATAGAATATGTAAATAAGGATTTTATTGAAATTTCAGGATATCAATCCGGTGAATTAATTCACCGTTCACACAATATTATCCGTCATCCTGATATGCCGGCGGTTATTTTTAAATTGATGTGGGATCGTCTTAAAGAGAATAAAGATATTTTTGCGGTTGTTAAAAATTTGGCTAAAAATGGTGATTATTACTGGGTTACAACACACTTTGAGATTCGTAAGCACCCGTATGAAAATCGTATTGTCGGGTATGTTGCTCACCGTCATGCGGCAAGTGAACATTTGGTAAATGAAATTTCAAAACTCTATGCTGAGCTTTTAAAGATTGAAAAAGCTGAAGGGATAGATGCTTCTGAAAAATATTTAATAGATTTTTTGGAATCCAAGAATATGACGTACGATGCATACATTGATAAAATCGCAGTCAAAGAGAGTATGTTTAAATCAATGTTCAAAAAATTGTTTGGACATTAAGAGAGGGGCATTACAATTGGATTAAATGCTTTGGTAGAAATAATAGCATGAGCACCAATACTTAATCCCCTCATTTCTTCACTGCTTAATACGGTACGTACGACCGATGAACCTACGAGTAATGTCACTACCCAAGCCGGAAAATCCTCTTCTATTTTTAATACTTCTCCGATGAGTTGGAGTTTACCGCTGAGGCTTTGTGGGCTAAAGAACTCCATCGGAGTACAAAGGCGTTTGATCCGTCCTGTTTCTACTTGTGCCAAACGGTCGGAGAGTTTCACTGTTTCGGCAATATCGTGGCTTACAAGCAAAGTTGTAACCCCCAGTCGCTCATGGATGAGAGAGAGTTCATCTTGAAGTTTTTGGCGCATACTAGGGTCAAGCGCCGATAGGGGTTCATCGAGGAGCAAAATTTTTGGACGACGCACCAATGCACGAGCAAGGGCAACCCGCTGTTTTTGACCCCCTGAGAGGCTAGCGGGTAGACGCTCTGAAAGCTGCGTGAGTTCTACGAGGGAGATTAACTCATCGACATTGGATCGTTGCTGAGCATTATCGGCGGCAAAGAGGAGGTTTTCACGGACACTCATCGTCGGAAAGAGGGCATAGTCTTGGAATACAAAACCGATACTCCGTTTTTGCGGTGGGAGGTTGATTTTCTTTGTGCCATCAAACCACATTTCACCATCCACTTCAATCACTCCGCTATCAGGCTTTTCGAGTCCTGAGATCATCCTCATAAGAGTTGTCTTTCCGGCACCTGAGGGACCGAAGAGGGTGAGGAATTCGCCGTCATTGATGGTAAGCTCAAAATGGGCGTTAATAGACCCCTCAGCAGTGTCGAGACGTTTAGTAATATTAACACCTATCATCGAATTCCTCCAAGTGATTTTTTATTGAGAGTGTAGACAAGCAGCAGTATCGCAAACGTCACTACAAAGAGGGTAAGTGCGTATTGGTGCGCTAAAGCATAGTTGAGCGATTCCACTTCGTCATAGATGGCGATCGAGGCGACGCGCGTTTCATCGGGGATATTGCCCCCGATCATCAAAATCACTCCGAACTCTCCGACCGTGTGGGCAAACGTGAGGGTGATCCCTGAGATCAACCCATGTCGGATAGAGGGGAGGATAACGCGTATCATCGTTTCCAGTTTCGATTTCCCGAGGGTATAAGAGGCTTCGAAGATCGATTTTGGAACCCCTGCGAGGGCGGACTGGATCGGGTGAACCATAAAGGGGAGGCTAAAGAGGACAGAGCCTATCACTAACCCTTCGAAGCTAAAGGCTAATCGAATGCCGTGTTCAGTCAAAAAGCTTCCGATTGCGGAAGCGGGGCTAAAGGCGAGGAGAAGATAAAAGCCTAAAACGGAAGGTGGTAATACGAGAGGCATACTCACGATGGTTTCTATGATACTTTTGAATCGCATACGATTAAATACCAAAAATGCAGCGAGTGGTATTCCTATGATGAGGAGGATTACGGTTGTGACGGCAGCGAGTTTAAATGTCAGCGCCATCGTACTTAAAAATTCAGATTCCATGACGTTCCCTAAGCAGTGAAATTTCAGAGGGCTGCACCATCCAGCTCACAGCGTCTCCTTCACCTATCGCGAGGGTATTAAACGACAGTGTCGGCACCAACGCCATAAGAGTCGTCTCATGATAGGTGAGGGTGATTTGGGAGAGGATGATTCCCTGCTCGATCTTTTGTACGGTTGCATGTCCACAATTAGCCGTAGTTTGGGTTGAGTTTTTAGAGAGGATCACTTCGGTCTCTTTGAATGCCAATGTCAATGGTGTCCCTATCGCATCATGGTACTGTTCTGCGAGGAGGAGGTGAAAATGATCCTCACCCACCGAAGCGGTCAGGATACTGAGGTGTTCGGAGGCAGTCACGGCGGTGATGGAAGCTTTTAGGGTGTTCATAACGGTTCTATTCTCACTTTTA
>JAGXHZ010000089.1 GCA_024635855.1 Sulfuricurvum sp. | reverse complement strand
AATAGCCTCTTATAACGTTGAAAACTTGTTTGATATGAATGATGATGGTACAGAATATGAACAGTACATACCTAATACCTCGTGGGGATGGAATGAGGAGATGCATCGGATAAAACTGCGCAACACCGCGCAAGTCATCAAAGATTTGGGTGCTGATGTGATCGGATTGCAAGAAATTGAGTCCGAAACCGCTCTCAAAGAGCTCAAAGCCGAGCTCAACCGTCAAGGGATTTATTATCCTTATTATGCTTTTGCACGCTCTAAAAACACTACAGTAGCTACCGCCCTTTTAAGTAAATATCCCCTAAAAAGTGCATTAAGCCATTCTGTCGGTGCAAGCCGTTCGTACCGCGATATACTCGAAGCAAAAATTGATATTAACGGTAAAAATCTACACATTTTTGTTAATCATTGGAAATCCAAAAGCGGTTCTGAGAGTATGCGTATTCAAAGTGCAAAAGTACTCAAAAAACGTATCAGCAACTTGGATGAAGATGAACCCTATATACTCTTGGGAGATTTTAACTCTCACTATGAAGAGTATCGAACGTTTGTAAAAAGCAGAAAGCATAATGACACGGATGGGATTACAGGGATTAATCATATCCTTAAAACCATCGATGAGGATAAAAATCCTATTACCATCACAAGTGTCAAAGAGTGTGATGACTGCTCCTACAATCTATGGTATGAGCTCCCGCAAGAGCAACGGTGGAGTCATGAATACAGAGGGGGTCATGAGGCGCTGGATAATATGATTATTTCCCCCTCCCTTGCAGATGGAAAAGGGGTTGAATATGTCCGAGGGAGTTTTGGACGATTTGATGCTCCTTATCTTTTTTACAAAGGAAAACCGTATCGCTGGCAACAATCACGAAAATTTCCTAAGCACCATTTAGGTGAGGGGTATTCGGATCACTTGGCTATTTTTGCAAAATTTAACGTGCGTTAAATGATACACCAATCAATCGGAGCAACCCCTTGCTCCAATAAATACGCATTGGTTTTACTAAAAGGTTTAGAACCGAAAAAGCCTCGATAAGAGGAGAGCGGTGAAGGATGCGGAGCTTTTAAAACCAAATGCTTTGTCTCATCAATCAAAATACTTTTTTTCCCCGCAGGAGCACCCCAGAGAATAAATACGAGATGTTCTCGCTGTTGGCTCAATGTTCGAATGACCTGATCGGTAAATCTTTCCCATCCGCGATCTTTATGCGAAAAGGGTTCTCCTTGCCGAACCGTTAAAAGTGTATTCAACAACAGTACTCCCTGCTGCGCCCAATGACTCAAATCACCGCTTTTTGGAAAAGGGCATCCGATGTCATCCACTAGTTCTTTAAAAATATTTTGGAGGGAGGGTGGAGAAGCAACGCCTGCTTGAACCGAAAAAGACAATCCATGTGCTTGCCCTGCCCCATGATACGGATCTTGCCCTAGAATAATAACTTTCACCGATTCAAATGGGGAAGAATTGAACGCATTAAAAATATTTTTACTCTGCGGAAAAATGGTATAACTCTTTTTTTCTTCCACCAAAAAAACTTTTAATGCTTCCATGTAAGCATCGTTAAATTCGTTTTCTAATGCGTCTTTCCAACTTTCATGAATAATCGGATTAGTTGTCATTATTTGAGAATATCATCCTCAAAAATTACCATTTCATAAATACTGCGCGTCGTCACCAATGATTTTTCAAGAGGAACACCGCTAGAACTTCGCATACGTGAGATTTCTGCGCGCAACTCCATCATCTCCTGCTCCATCATCTCCATTTTACTTTTCAGACGCATTACCACATCCACACCAGCGAGATTTACCCCTACTTCACGAGTAAGTCGTAAAATGGTTTTAATTTTCTAAATATCACGCTGAGAATAAAGACGTATTCGTCCATCCGAGCGTGAAGGAGCTATAAGGTTTTCTCTCTCATATTGGCGTAGCGTCTGAGGATGAATATCCAAAATTTTTGCCACGATACTAATCATGTATACCGGTTCATCAAAATGGTGCATAATCTAGTCTCCTTGCGGAAGGGATTTTTTCATCTGCTCAACAAGATCCGCATCGATTTTATCTACGGCAGGCAATATAATATTAGCCTTGAGATATAAATCTCCGCGAACACCGCTTTGACGATTCATCACGCCCATCTCTTTAAGACGGAAACGCTGACCATTTTTGGTGTTTTCAGGCACTTTTAGAGTCACCTCTTTGTCCAATGTTTGAACCGCCACTTTACCACCAAACAGTGCCGCATAGAGAGGTACACTGAATGTTTTCACAAGATTGTCTCCCTCGCGCTCATACTCAGGATTGGCAGAAATATCGATACGTAGATACAAATCACCCGATTGCGCACCATGACGTTTCCCTTTTCCGCGAACACGAAGCTTTTCACCGCTTTTAATCCCAGCAGGAATTTTGATGTCAAAACTCTCTCCCGAAAGGCTAATCGTGTGTTTACCGCCCAAAACAGCCACAGCAAATGGAATAGTAACATTGGCATCAAGATCAAGGTTCATCGCGCCACCGAAGCCACCGCCAAATCCGCCTCCTCCGAAACCGCCGCCGCTAAATCCACCGCCGCCTCCACCGAACATACTGCGTAAAATCTCATCTAAATCGACATTACCGCCTTGAGCGCGTGAGAAATCGTGGAAATTTTGCCCGCCGAACATCGAATCCCCGTACTGATCGTATTTAGCACGTTTTTCTTTATCGCTGAGCACTTCATACGCCGCATTAATCTCTTTAAATTTTTCTTCCGCTGCGGGGTCTTTGTTCACATCGGGATGGTATTGACGCGCGAGCTTACGGTAAGCTTTTTTGATCTCTGTTTCGCTTGCACCTGCTGCAACTTCTAACGTAGTGTATAAACTTTTTGACATTTTAAATCCTGTTGAAAATATAGTTAATTATTTAACAAAAATTATAACAGAATAGTTGAGTCAAAGTCAATCAAGGTTAAAAGCAGATATGCGTTGAATTGGGAGAAAGAGAAGATTGAAGATTGCGCCTTGAAGACGCAAGTGTTTTTAGTGCAGAAAGTGTCGTGTTCCGGTGAAATACAACGACACCCCATGTTCATCTGCCGCCGCGATGACCTCTTCATCACGTACCGAACCACCCGGCTGGATAACAGTTTTGACACCCGCACCCGCTGCCGCATCGATCGAATCGCGGAATGGGAAAAATGCTTCAGAAGCAAGAGCCGAACCGCTCACATCCAGACCCATCTCTTCCGCTTTTCGTAATGCACAACGGGCTGCATCGACACGAGACGTCATCCCCATACCCACTGCTACCATCGCGGAGTCTTTTACGTACACAACACAGTTTGATTTGGTTAATGAGGCTACTTTATACGCGATTTCAGCGTCTTTAAGTTCACTCTCGCTTGCTGTGTGCTTTGTCACCAATTTGGCATTTTTAACCTCATCGTCACCCACACGATCCGCGTCTTGGAATACAAATCCGCCGTCAATGTGTTTAAAATCGACTGCATCACGGCTCAGAAGAATACGATCACTGCCGTATTCAAATAGTTTAAGACGTTTTTTCGGCTCGAATACCGCTTGTGCCTCTTCATCGATTTTGCCTGCAATAATTACTTCCAAAAACATCTCATTCATTTTAAGGGCAAGCTCTTTGGTCACAACGCCATTGACTGCAACGACACCGCCAAATGCTGAAATCGGATCACATTTAAGTGCTTCGGTATACGCATCCATCATATTGTCACGTATTGCAAATCCGCATGGATTACCGTGTTTAACAATACAAATCGCATTCTCATCTCCAAATGCCGCTGCAATTTTCACCGCTCCGCTGATGTCGGTGAGGTTGTTGAAGCTTGCTTCCCCTTTGAGGGTTTTGAAGTTTTTAGAGAAGAAAGTATCAAACTCGTACAAGCCGCCTTTTTGATGCGGGTTTTCTCCATAACGGGTGTCCATTACTTTGTTTCCAACGATAAACTGCTTTTCCCCCATGCCGTTGTTGAAACGCTTATTCATGTAGTTGGCGATCATGGAGTCATACGCCGCCGTATGCTCATACGCTTTGATCATCAAACTACGACGAAATTCAACGGTATCTTCATCATTTTGGATGGCGTTAAGAACCACAGAATAATCACTTGGATCAGTAATGATATGAACATCTGTAAAGTTTTTTGCAGCAGATCGAACCATTGCAGGTCCTCCGATGTCGATGTTTTCAATAATCTCTTCGAAGTCATCGGTACGCTCGATGGTCGCTTTAAACGGATAAAGATTTACACATACAAGATCTATTTCAACAATCCCGTATTCCATCGCCGTATTGACATGAGAATCCAAATCACGACGAAACAAAATACCCCCGTGGATATACGGATTAAGGGTTTTAACCCGACCGTCAAACATCTCCGGAAATCCTGTCACATCATCAATCTCGATAGCATCGACACCTGCATCACGCAACATTTTGTACGTTCCGCCCGTAGAGACGATTTCATAGTCCAAACCGATGAGAGATTTAGCGAATTCTACGATATTACTTTTATCACTGACACTGAGTAATGCACGCTTCATGCAGTTCCTTTGATTGGGTACTTAGACCCATGAATTAATGGTGGAATTGTAACGAATGGTGGTTTAGGGGAAGGTAAAATGAGGTAAAATCTCTCATCATGGAATCGTATAAGCATCCCTTTTCTCCCATCATCGATGAAAACACCCAAATACTGTTTCTTGGAAGCTTTCCCAGTATCGCATCCTTTGAACACTCCTTTTATTATGCTCATCCCCGTAACACCTTTTGGTCGATTATGGAGGAAATATTTGGGGTAACGTTTTATGATAATGAAAATAAAATAAATTTTTGTATCGAAAAAGGAATCGGATTGTGGGATGTAATCGGTTCGTGCGAGCGGAGTAATTCAAGTGACAGCAATCTAAAAAATATCATTCCCAATGATTTTAAAAAACTGCTGGCGGAGTATCCAAATATTAAAGCTATCGCGTTTACAGGGAAAAAAGCGTTTGATCTGTTCCAAAAAAATTTCAAAAAGTTAGAAATTGAAACCGTATTACTTCCTTCCACCTCACCCGCCCATGCAGCGATGACACGAAAAGAAAAAACCATTCTTTATAAAGAATTTTTAAATCGATATTTAACTCTCTAATACCTGCTCAAAAATCGTTTTTGCCGTTTTCCATCGATCTACTTTGGCATTCATCATAACGATCAGACAATCACGTCCGTCTTTTTTCGCACGAGCGATTAAACATGCTCCTGCTTTGTTTGTGAAGCCTGTTTTTACTCCAACAGCATATTGGTAGCGGTTCAAAAGACGATTGTGAGTATAGGCAGTGAAAAGTTTCAATTTATCTTTATTAAGTGCGTAATATGTGTGACTGTTGAGTTTGCTGATTGCATTGAAGGTTGAATTTTTAATCGCATACTCAGTCATTTTTAGCAAATCATTCGGTGAAGAATAATGATCATCTCCGTCATAACCGCACGGATTGCTAAAGTGAGTATGACTCATCCCGATTTTTCGAGCTTTGCTATTCATCATCGCGATAAAATGCTCTTCATCCCCGCCTACGGTAATGGCTATCGCTTTTGCCGCATCGTTATCGGATTTAATCATCGCAGCTTTTACCAAATCCGACATCAAAACGACATCACCGCGCTTATACCCAGCTATAGTAGGCTCCACTTTGGTCATTTCACGCGTAATCGTCACGGCCTGATTCATTTTTCCGCTTTGTATCGCTAAAAGTACGGTCATTACTTTTGTCAGACTTGCCGGACTGGCTCGTTTTTCCCCATCTTTTGAATACAAAATATGTTTAGTATTCAAATCTTTGACAACCAAGGCTCCCACTTTGAGTTCATCCAGTTCATGTTTATCAATAGCCCCAAAAAGTGTGACGCAAAGCGTTAAACTCAATCCAAAAATTTTCTTTATCATTCCAAAACCTTTTAAATTATCAAGTAAGTATCATTAAGCAAACAATGGTCCATTCGCTATAATTCCCTTTAAAATTATAGGGAGGATGAATGCAGCGATTTCGACGACTCTTTGCACTGTTGTTTATCCTCTCGCTTTTTGTCGGTGCTATTCATGAAAGCAGTCACTCTCATCAAGATGGGGATATGTGTGAAGTGTGTGTTCTTTCACATACCCCTGGACTTTTAGGTGACACACCTGCTCTGGTGTTCATTGACCAAATTTATGAACCGTTTACGATTTCTCACATTACATTCCTAACCGCACCCTCAATTCCAACACGAAGCCGTTCCCCTCCTCTATCCTAATCGTTACTCACTAAATTTTAAACTATTTTATTAAACAATTAGGATATTACTATGAAAAAAACACTTTCTCTCGTGGCATGTGCCGCAATCTGTACTCTTGCTTGCGCTAACGAAGCCCACCTCGATACTATCACGGTCGATGGCTCTATAACTACTACTATCCAACATAAAGGCTTACTCAAAGATTTAGTTGAAAAAACGGAAGTGATTGATAAAAAAGAACTTGAGCATACACAATCTTCTACCCTCGCCGAAGCCATCGGTCAAGAAGTTGGGATCAATGTCACTACCGGCTGTTCCATCTGTGGGCTAAAACGCGTACAAATAAACGGTCTTAAAGGGGAACATACGACGGTATTGATTGACGGTATCCCTTTTAATTCAACCGTATCGAGTTTTTACGGGATGGACGCTATCGGTACTTCGGACATCGAAAGTATCGAGATTGCTCGCGGGGCAGGAACGTCGCTTACAGCGCCTGAAGCCATCGGCGGAACCATCAACATTATCCCTCGTAAACCGCGTAACAATGCTATTGAGACGGATCTCTCCGTAGGAACATTGGGAACCAAAAACTACTCTATTTTGGGTGAAGCCATGAGTGCCGACAAAAAAACCGGCATACTCGTTTCAGCGTCCTATCACACTCAAGATCAAGTAGACAACGATCACAATGGTCTCAGTGAATCGCCGAGTTTGGAAAATCAATCTCTCTCCCTTATGCTGACGCATGAGTTTTCACCGTATGATTCGATCGAACTCAAAGCGAGCCATTTTACGTCCAACTCGTTTGGCGGACCGATGGTTTCAGAAAGTTCTGCGGTAGCGAACTATGATCCTACTAACAACGACCCTGCATTTGCAGGTGGTAATGTTAACAATCCTCTCATCAGCCAGCCTATGTCGGTATTGGAGCGCATCAACACAACTCGCGATGAAATCTACCTCAAACAGCGTCATACCCTCAACGGTACCATGAACCTCCAAACGACTCTCGCCTACGCCAAGCAATTTCAAGATTCTCTTT
>JAGXHZ010000088.1 GCA_024635855.1 Sulfuricurvum sp. | reverse complement strand
GGGGTCAAAGATAAGCTTGGTGTTGCACAAGAGTTGTGCAGCAAACTTGGGATCTTACCCGAAGAGGTTGCAGTAATCGGGGATGATTTGAACGATTATCGTCTTTTACAATGGTCTGGTCGTCCATTTACTCCCAGTGATGGATCACATTATCTAAAACCCATCGCTCACGTTCTTGATCGTGTTGGTGGAGATGCGTGTGTTCGTGAAATGATTGAGATTATTGTCAAAGAAAACAATGATGAAGAGCGTTTTTTAGAGTTTTGGGTATAGATGTCGATCAATATCTTTTTCATCCTTCTTTTGACTCTTCTCGTGGGAATGTTCAGTTATTTTAAACCTATAAAACATGAGCAATTAGCGTCGAAAGAGGTTCCTTCATTTGAGCTGGATCAATTTGTAATTTATGAAATTTCGCCTGAGCGAATTGACCGTTTTTTTGAAGGTGAGCATGGAAAACGGTTTTGGGACCGCTATGAAGTAAGTGACGCAAAGTTTACGAATAATGAAAAAGCTTTACTTGAATCCATTCGTGCTGATAGCGCCTTGTATAAAGGTGATGTGATTACCCTTGAGGGGAAAGTTCATTATGCCCGTTCTGATGGACTTCAGTCTCACTCTAAGGAAGGGGTGTATGACCAAAAACACTCTTTTCTAACGACAGAGGGGGCATTTACGATTACTAAAAATGAAAACAGTATCGAGGGAAGCCATCTTCTCTATGATTTGAATCTTGATACGGTTTCAGCGGATCAAATCCGAGCCAGTTATCAACTTAAATAGGGAACAATATGATTAAAAAATTAACATTATTAACATTTTTATTGACATTATCACTGGGTGGCCAAGAGTTAAAAGTCATTTCTGATAACTTTAAAGGGGATCAGCCTCAAGGGGTATCCGTTTTTACGGGAAACGTCAAAGTGACTAAAGGACAGGATGAACTTAATGCTACTAAGGTGACCATTTATACGGATGTCTCTCGTAAGCCCGTTAAATACATGGCAGAAGGAAGTGTCTCTTTTTATATTGTCACGGAAATGGGTGAAAAATATCGCGGTGTGGCACAAAAAGCTATCTACATGCCCAATGAAAACGAATATCAGTTTTATCAAAAAGTGGATCTTATTCGCATCGATGATTATCGTCGGGTAAAAGGTGATAAAGTAGTCCTTAATACGCTAAAAGGGCATGCAAGTGCTGATAGTGCAGGGGGTGAACCTGTTATGATGGTGTTTACCTTGCAAGACAAAAATACAACCAAAAAAAGTAGTCAAAAATGATTGAAATTATTGAATCAGCCTTTCTTACCTCTGCGCCTACTATCCGTTTGGCTCCCGAAAATGAATTTCAAAATGAAATCGCTTTCATGGCACGTTCCAATACGGGGAAAAGTTCACTTCTTAATACATTAACGCAGAGAAAATCGCTCGCGAAAGTATCCTCAACGCCGGGTAAAACACGTCTTATCAATTATTTTGATGTTATTTTTATGGATCGGGAATCTGGGGAAAAAAACCGTGCTATTTTAGTGGATCTTCCTGGCTTTGGATATGCCAAAGTAGCAAAAAGTTTAAAAAGCGATTGGGAAAGTAATCTGACAAATTTTATTTCGGAACGTAAACAAATACGTGTATTTGTTCATCTCATCGATTGTCGTCATCCGGATTTAGAGATTGATGCTTCAGTGGCACAGTATCTCAGTGAGATTTGTACGGAAGATCAGCATATTCTCCAAGTATATACGAAGATTGACAAGTTAAATCAAAAAGAACTTTCAGTACTTAAGAATCGATTTCCGGATGCATTGATGATTTCCAACAGTAAGCGCAAGGGAGTTGATAAAATTGTTTCCGTCCTTTATGGGATGTTAAAAGGTGGCAGTGAGTGAGTCAGATCACGTATAAAAAAGCCTCATTATTAGATATTCCGGCTATGCAGAACCTTGTAGAGCCGGAAATTCAAAGCGGCGTTATTTTATATCGAAGTGATGATGAAATAGCTACCAACATACGTTCGTATACTTTGGCAATGGATGGTGATAAATTAGTAGGATTTTGTGCGCTTCATATTCATTCGCCTAATCTTGCTGAAGTTCGTTCTATGATTATTGACAGCAGTTATCGCGGGCAAAACATCGGAAGTACTTTGGTAGCGAAAGTATGCGATGAAGGAAATCTTTTAGGACTTCGTGAAGTATTGGCGCTTACCTATCAACGAACCTTTTTTGAACGTCTCGGATTTGTAGAAATCCCCAAAGAGACCATCCCCGAACATAAAATTTGGGCTGACTGCATTAAATGCAAACATTTTCCGATATGCAACGAAGTATCACTTATCAAAACGCTCTAAGCAGCCTTTTATGGGTTGTGGTTTTTGGTATTTACAGTTCACTTAGCAGTATTTATCTGTTTTTGCCCCCTATGTTGGCATTGGTAGGTTATTTATTCTATCGTTCACTGAAGCGTCATGATCTTTATTCTCTTATAATTTTTTCACTTATGCTGTTGATTATTGAAGCTGAAAAAGGATACTGGTTTGGAAGTTCAATACTTTTTTTTATTCTTTTGAGTCATTATGCTCTTCCGTATCTTGAGCAAACCATGCGATGTAAACTGTGCATTAAAGCTCTTTTTGTGGCTGCTAGCTATCTTCTTTTTTGGGTGTTTATTACGATGATTAATGGTATTTTTCTTCTCGCCTTACCCGCATTTGAGTGGCATGCTTTTTTATATATGGCAATTGAATTTGCCTTGATCGCGATGTTCTGATGAAAGTAAAACTATTAATTGGCTTTTTTATACTGGCTTGGATCTCGCTCATTGTTCGGGTGTTTGATTTAGCAGTTCAATCCAATGAACATTATGAAATGCTCTCTCAAAATAACAGTATCAAAGCAGAGCTTTCACCGCCGGTTCGCGGAGAAATTTTAGATCGCAATCTGGAACCTATTGCGATTAATGAGCTTGGATTTAAAATCTCACTTGCTCCACATTTAACAAAAGGCAAGGATATTCATCTTCTGAATCAAGAGATTAATTATTTACTTTCTATGATTCCTTCACTTGATGCGAAAAAAATTGCCAAAGCATATAAGCAAGAAGATTCCTATTACAACCATAATTTTATTGATGTTGTTGAATTTGTCCCTCATGAAACAATGATACCTCTCTATGCACTGATGAATTTGCGTGAGACGATTAAAATATCGCCTTCACCAAAACGACTTTATCCTTATGGAAAAACGGCATCCCATCTGATTGGATACGTGGCAAAGGCAAACCAAAAAGAGGTCGAGAACAACGCACTTTTACAACTCTTAGGACATGTCGGAAAGACCGGAATCGAAAAATATTACAATACTTATCTCCAAGGTGAAGCAGGGGAACGGCGGATTAAAGTCAATGCTCATAATGTTGAAATTGAAGAGCTAGGGCGCAGTGCAACCAAAGAGAATCGTAATCTTCTCCTCAATATTGATATGCGCCTTCAGCAGTATATTGCAGAGGCTTTCAAAGGGAATGTCGGCGCCATTATTGTTATGGATACAAAAGGGGCGCTTTATGCGGCTGGAAGTTATCCGGAGTATGATCTTAATGGATTTGTTGAGGGAGTAAGTACCGATCAATGGAACTACCTTATTAACAGTGTTGATGCACCGTTTACGAATAAAGTTGTTAACGGATTATATCCGCCCGGTTCAACGATCAAAACCGGATTGGGACTTCTTTATATTACTTCAGGTGCAATGAATGAAAATTTTGGTGTAAATTGTACAGGATCTTTTCGTTTGGGAAATCGGTCATTTCGTTGCTGGAATCAACATGGACACGGAGATGTTACGATTCATAAAGCGATTACCCAAAGTTGTGATGATTATTTTTACAAAGGAAGTCTAAATTTAGGAATAGAAAAGATGAGTTTGGGCTTGATGCGAATGGGGCTAGGGGTCAAAACGTCCATAGATCTTCCGAATGAATTTATAGGAACGATTCCAAACAGACAATGGAAAATAGAGAAGTTTAAACAGCCATGGTACCGTGGTGAAACTCTTAATACCGCCATTGGGCAAGGGGATGTTTTGACGACCCCTATGCAAATAGCACAATATACTGCTTTGATGGCAACGGGTAAACTTCCTAAGCCGCATATCGCGTATAAGATTGGGACAAGTATTGTTGAGCCAAAACCCAGAGATGTATTGTCCCCATTGGAGAAAAAAAATCTTCCCATCATTCAAAGTGCCATGAGAGCTGTTTGTAATGACAAGGGCGGAACCGCCAAGGCATTTATCTCGACACGTTTTCCAATCGCAGGAAAAACAGGTACAGCGCAAACGACAGGGATAGGACAAAGCGTTAAAAATCGTCTAAGTGAAAAGAATATGGAGTATTTAAAACGTTCTCATGCGTGGTTTACTACCTACGGTCCTGCCGATAATCCTCAGTTTATTGTAACGGTATTGATTGAACACGGGGGACACGGAGGAGAAGCTGCCGGAACTATTGTCTCGGGGATTTATAATAAATTACTGGAGCTAGGCTACGTCAAACTGGGTCAGCCGGAAAAGATTACCCCTGCGTCCGAACAATCAGGCTCAACGGTAAATTAAATTCGTTGACGAGCTTTCTTTCGCGTTCACGCATTTCACCGCCATCGACTTCATGGTCGTATCCGAGTAGATGAAGCATTCCATGGATAAAGAGCAAGGCAATCTCGTCATCAGGAGTATGCCCAATCTCTTCAGCAACGCTTTGGACTTTATCTACACTGATAATGATACTTCCAAGAGGTGCATTAGGAAAAGGATCACTTGGAAAGCTAAGCACATCCGTAGCTTTATCAATGCCTCGAAATTCACGGTTGATTTTGGCTATTTCATCGTTATCGGTGAGAATAAGCTCAATTTCACGGACACTAAGCGTATCGGCAATTTGCTCCAATAGAGTAAAATTATAATTTTTATCGGTTCGGTTATCTAAATCTATCATAAACGCATTGTAGCATAAGGCTCCCCTTGGTACAATCTCATTAAAGGGAATTTTATGACTAAAAAAGCACTTTGTATTATGAGCGGTGGTATGGATTCGACCCTTGTCGCCTATATTATGCGTTCACGAGGATATGAGATTGTCGCATTGCACTTTAACTACGGACAGCGCACCGTGGCAAAAGAGCTCTCCTGTTTTCGCGCTATCTGTG
>JAGXHZ010000087.1 GCA_024635855.1 Sulfuricurvum sp. | reverse complement strand
TCCGTAGACGTTTCGGTGTGTCGGTGGTCTTGTTTGAGCGTGTAAACGTGAGAGATTGCCGCCGGAAGAAACGCTCGATATGGCGCAATTACAGCTTTGAAGAACCAAAGCTACTGCGAAACGCCCGCCTGGGCTTTTACTTTATCTAAAAATCCATTGGGGCTTTTAGATGAGAGAATCAACTATTTTTTGGGGCAATATATGAATATAATGATAATCGGCAGCGGTGGACGAGAATTTTCGATTGGACGGGTATTAAAACAAGACCCTGCGGTTGCCAATCTTTATTTTGCTCCCGGTAATGGTGCTACGACGATGTTGGGCAAAAATGTTGATATCAAGGATTACGAAGAGCTTGCACAGTTTGCCATTGAGAATGCGATTGATTTAACCATCGTAGGTCCTGAAGGTCCTCTGACCGATGGTATCGTGGATATTTTCAAAGCGCGTGGATTAGTCATTTTTGGTCCATCCAAAGCTGCTGCACAGCTTGAGGGTTCAAAAGTTTACATGAAAAACTTTTTGGCTAAATACAATATACCAACAGCACGCTACATTGAAACAGCTCATATTGGTGATGCGTTTAAATTTATCGAATCTTTGAGTGCTCCAATCGTCGTTAAAGCGGACGGCTTGTGTGCGGGCAAGGGAGTCATCATTGCAATGAGTCATGATGAAGCCAAAGTAGCCGTTTCGGAAATGCTCAGCGGTAAATCATTCGGAGATGCAGGTTTACGTGTTATTATTGAAGAATTTTTAGACGGTTATGAGCTCTCCATGTTTGCCCTTTGTGATGGAAAAGATTTTATTCTTCTTCCTGCTGCGCAAGATCATAAACGTCTTTTAGACGGCGATGAAGGTCCAAATACGGGCGGTATGGGTGCGTATGCTCCGACACCGCTTGTTGATGACGTGATTTATGAAAAAGTTAAAGAACGAGTAATCCGTCCGACACTGTTAGGAATGCAACAAGAGGGAGCACCTTTTGAGGGAGTTCTTTTTATCGGGATTATGGTGGTGAACGGTGAGCCTATTACGCTCGAATTTAACGTTCGTTTCGGTGATCCGGAGTGCGAGATTTTGATGCCATTGCTCAAAACTCCTGCGCGTGAACTTTTTTATAAAGCGGCAACCAAGCAACTGGACACACTTAATGTAGAGTTTCACGATAAATATGCCGTCGGCGTAGTGATGGCGAGCAAAAATTATCCTTTTGATAACTCGGTTCCTGCTGAGATCGTGGTGGACGAGATCCATCATGATGAGATTGCCCAAAATACCCATATTTCTTATGCAGGGGTGAGTGAAGAAGAGGGCAAACTCTATGCAAATGGCGGAAGAGTGCTCGTGTGTGTCGGTGTGGGCGAGAGCATCAAGCAAGCACGTGATCGTGCGTATATGCTCTGCGGTCAAGTTCATTTTGCTGGTAAAAAACTTCGCACTGACATCGCGTATCAAGCATTGCGTTAATGAATAACGACATCGAAAACCTCCTTAGCCGGGAAAAATTAGAGTTGGCAAGCATTCGCTCTCGTGTAGCGGCATTTGGGATTGATGAAGTGCTGTTATCGGTGATCTTGTTTGCTATTTTATGGGATTCTATTTCCAAGGCTGCAACCGTTGAAGATATGATTTTAATCGTCAATACGTTTATTTTAGAATACATGGCGATTAAAATAATGTACCAAACTTTTTTTACCATGCAGTACGGAGCAACACTGGGCAAGATTGTAATGAAAATACGGGTTGTTGAGATTAAAACATTGTCAAATCCAGGATTTTTGAGTGCATTTAATCGATCGGTATTTCGAGTGGTGAGTGAGATTCTTTTTTATCTGGGATTTGCGTGGGCTTTTTTTGACCCTTATCGTAGATCGTGGCATGATCTTAGCGCACGGACTTTGGTTATTAATGCCTAAAATCGTACTGCTTAGCATCGTTGGCGCAAGCATATTACTCGGCGGAGAGCGCATTGAGATTATTGCTTCTCAAGTTGATGCAAACGGTTCGATTGTCCATTCAGCGACATACCCCACTCTCATTTATCAAGATCAGATTTTAAGTGCCGAAACGATGACCTACGATCGTAACACCAGTGTCGTTGAGGCTTTTGGTCATGTTAACGCATTTAAAGCAGGACAATATCATGCAATCAGTGAGTATTCACGATTAAATCTCGAAGAAGAGACCCGTTATTTGAAGCCTTATTACGCACTTGATACCACCAGTGGCGTCTGGATGAGTACGGATGAGGCAACAGGATGTCAAAATAAAATCGACTTAGCCGGCGGGATGGTATCGGGATGCGATTCTACGGACCCTCTTTGGACAATCCGTTTTAGCAGTGCTGATTACAATACGGAAAATATGTGGGTTAATATTTACAATGCCTTGCTGTACATCGATGATGTTCCCGTTATGTATTTTCCTTATTTTGGATACCCTACCGACAAAACACGCCGAAGCGGATTACTTATGCCTTCTTTTGGAATTTCCAGTTCGGAGGGATTGTATTACGAGCAGCCTATTTACTGGGCACCTACCAACTGGTTTGATGCTGATTTTAGTCCACAAATTCGTACATCACGCGGTTTTGGAATCTATACAGACATGAGATTTGTTGATAGCTCCTCATCAAAAGGTTCCATCAAGCTTGGATATTTTAAAGAGCAGGCTGACTACGCACAAAAATACGATTTGGCGCACAATAAGCATTATGGATTTGCCGTTGATTATCGCCATAACGATTTTTTAAAAAATTGGTTTGCTGTTGATTTGGATGGGGAATCCGGATTGTATCTCAACGGCTCATGGATGAATGACGTTGATTATCTCAATTTACAAGAAAGCGATGAAACCCAAAACGTTACGGACAATCAAGTTTTCTCTCGTATCAATGGATACTACAGCAGTGAAGATAATTATACTGGAGCCTATTTTAAATATTATCAATATTTAGATCCGAATATCGACAATAAGCAAACGCTTCAAACTCTTCCAGCCCTTCAGTATCACCGATATTTAGAGAATTTTTTTGATAATCATTTGCTTGCAAGCGGTGATATTCAGGCGAGTAATTTCTATCGTCCTGATGGTAAACGAGCGGTTCAAGCGGATATTAATGTCCCCGTGACATTGCAAATGAGTTTGTTTGATGAGTATTTGGATGCAAGTTATACGGCTAATGCAGCGACACGTGCAATCAGTTTTTACGGTAATGCCAAAACAGGTGAAAATGATAGTGCATACCCGTCAGGATACTATGTGCAGCTTGACCATACCCTTTCATTGGGGACAACGTTGGTACGCCCATACGAAACGATGACGCATGTTATTACCCCCAACATTAGTTACACCAAAGCAGGGACACGTCTCTATAATGGATATTATGCAAATCGCCAAGGGCAGTGCAGTTCTACCACAGTATATCCGTGTGAATTTTATACGTTAAATGAACCAAGTGATGGACTTTCATTGGGTCTGAACAACTTTTTATTTGAAGATGGAAAACAATGGCTTGTAGATAGACTGAGCCAAACTTTTAGCTATGATGATACGGAAAATTCTTATGGCGAGTTGCAAAACGAGCTGGAATTGCAAATTACCTCAGCTATTTCGTATTACAATCAATCCTCATACAATCACGATCGTAACCGAATTACGAAAGAGCAAAATACTCTTCGCTATAATGACAGCATCATAAGCGGGAGTGTTAGCAATTATTATACCGATCAGCTTGGAAAAATCCCACAATACGCATCGTATTGGACGGCAGATTTAGCCTATCAATACAATCGATATACTAAAATTTTTGGTCTTGTCGCATACGATTATCAAGAAGCTTTATTAAAGCGAAGTGAAGCAGGCTTTCTCTATACGCAGCGATGTTTTGATTTTGGGCTTAGATTTGTTCAGAATCGTCGCCCGATTTTGACGAATACAACGGGGAGTGATTCAGTGGATGACTCTTATGTTTTCATTACCGTTATTTTAAAGCCATTGGGCGGTTCTGAATTTAACTATAAACTTACCAAAAATTAATGAGGGCAAGATGAAACTAGAAGCAAAAATCGGATTGTTTGTGGCAGTGGCTCTTGGGGCACTTTTGTTGTTGTCAACACAAGTAACCTCGCTTGGGAAATGGGGTCAAAAAGGATACCCGATTGAAGCATATGTGGATGATGCCTCAGGGGTAGAACAACAGTCGCGCGTTGCGATGAACGGGGTTGTCATTGGTGCGGTAGATACTATTGCTATCGATAAAAAACAGGTAAGGTTAACATTATTGATTAATGAAGGTGTTTTAATACCGGATGATTCATCGGTTATTGTCGCGCAAGAATCACTTCTTGGATCCAAAGTTTTGAATATCGTAGCCGGTGATTCCTCTTCAAATCTTGCCGCAGGCGGTGTTTTGGTACAATCAAAACGGTATGCCTCATTCGATCAAACCAGTGATTCGGTCAATGCTGCAGCAAAAGAGCTTGAATTGTTGATGCATGATTTCCGTTCAACCCTCGATGAAGAACACCGCAGAGCGATCCAAGATGCTATTATCGCATTTAGAGATGTTGGGGTTAACCTAAACGGAGTTGTTGTTGATAATCGCGAAGAGCTGCATGCAGCCATTGCAAATTTTAAAGCCATGAGTGCAGGATTTTCTCAAACAGCGGATACGGTTAATAAAGATTTGCCTGAAATCATGGAGCGGATTAGTTCATTGACGATGCGAATGAATAATATCAGTGGTTCTGTTGAAGATTCCGTTCCGGAAGCTGTCAATAAATTTGTTGCTATTGAAGACAATATTAGTGCTATTTTGACCGAAAATCGTTCCTCTTTGAAATCGACCGTGACATCAGCAGAATCGTTCTTTAAAAGCGGTGAGGAAGCATTCTCGAAAGTGGATACGCTTCTAAGTACGTTTACAACCAGTGAATTGCAAGTAGCGATGCACAGCGATTATATGATTCGAGACGGATATGCAAAAATTTATCTGGGGGCTACTTATCTTCCGAATCCGGAAACGTATTATATGTTTGATTTGGTCAGCGCAGATGATTATTCTATTGATGCAATCAAGCCTCCGGGTACTAATGTTAAAGGAAACACCTATTATTCTTTACAATATGGAAAACGTTTTGACAACACATTGCTGCGTTTCGGTGCCATTGAGTCAACGGGCGGAATCGGAATCGATTATTTTATGAATCATGATAAAGTGAAATTTTCAGGAGAGGTTTTTGATTGGAATGCCATCAATGATATACGAGGCACTCGTCCCCATCTTAAGGCACAAATGCGTTATCAAATGCTCAAACATTTGGAATTGTATGGGGGATGGGATAATTTCCTGAATCCTCAATCGCAAAATATCTTTATGGGGCTAGGACTTCGTTTTATCGATAATAATATTAAGTATCTATCTGGCGTGTCATCGTTAGCAAAATAAAACATTTTAATTTTTAAGGAAATACATGAAATACGATATTACATTGGCATTAACCAATAAAGAAGAGTCTTACGCTCTTAACCAAGTAGCGGCGCAAGCCAATGGAGCAGTATGGCTCAAATCAGGAAATACCGTTATTTTGGCAACGGTGGTTGTCGATGAGACCGATTTTGTGGATGAGGATTTTCTCCCATTGACGGTTCAATATTTGGAAAAAAGCTATGCAGCGGGTAAGTTTCCGGGTGGATTTATTAAACGTGAAACCAAACCGAGTGATTTTGAAGCGCTTACATCTCGTATTGTAGACCGATCGTTACGCCCTTTATTTCCAAAAGGATTTGCCAACCCGATTCAAATCTCTATTTTGGTTTTGAGCAGTGACAACGAATCCGATTTGCAAGTATTGGCTCTTAACGCCGCATCCGCAGCCTTGTGTCTCTCTGATATTGATATTTTTACCTCAGTAAGTGCCGTGCGTATTGGTAAAATTGATGGGGAAATTGTTATCAATCCGACACTATCGCAGTTAAAGCAAAGCACCTTGGATTTATACCTTGCAGGCAGCCGTGATGATATGCTGATGATTGAGATGCAAGCCAACGGCAGCGATGAGATTGCGGTTCTTGATATGAGCAGTATAGAGCCTTTTATCGATCCTGTTCTTACGAATCAAACGTTATTAAAGCGTCAAAGTAACGCAATGGCAGAAGATGAGCTGATTGAAGTACTGGCATTGGCGCAAGCCGAACTCAAAACGGCTAATACAGCCTATGAGAACGCCTTTAAGCCACTTGCTAAATTTGCCTTTGAATTAAAATACGTTGTGAGTGAAATCGATGCAGCAATGTCTGAATACGTACGTTCAAATCATACGGATGATTTGAAGCGCGGTATTGCGCAGATGGCGAAAACAGAGCGCTCCAAAGCCCTTCGCACGATTCGAAAAGTTATCATGGCTGAAAAGCCGGAGTGGAATGAACATGAGTTGAAAAAGGCGATAGAGCAAGTCAAACGCTCGATGGTACGTGCTCAGATCTTGGATGAAAAAGTTCGTGCTGACGGACGTGCACTTAATGAAGTTCGCCCCATCGCAATCGAAACCAATATTTTACCAAGTGCTCACGCTTCGGCATTGTTTACTCGTGGACAAACGCAAGCATTGGTGATTTTGACACTAGGCGGTGCCAAAGATGCTCAAATGTACGAGGGACTCACCGACAGCGGTACCCAAAATGATGCCTTTATGGTTCACTACAATTTCCCGGGATTCAGCGTCGGAGAACCATCCCCGATCGGGGCACCTCGCCGTCGTGAACTGGGTCATGGAAATCTAGCCAAACGCGCTCTTGAAGGATCTACTGTACGTAATGGTCAAACAATCCGTCTGGTTTCAGAGATTTTAGAGTCCAACGGTTCATCTTCAATGGCAACAGTTTGCGGTGGTTATATGGCACTTCGTGCAGGTGATATTGAAGTGTGCGAACCCATTGCAGGAGTTGCTATGGGAATGGTCCAAGAGGGAACTCGTCACGCCATTTTGAGCGATATTATGGGATTAGAAGACCATGACGGTGATTTGGATTTTAAAGTCACAGGTTCAAAATTTGGTATTACTGCAATGCAAATGGACATTAAGCTGGGTGGAATAGCATTGGATATTCTACGTGAAGCGCTTTATCAAGCCAAAGAAGCCAGAGCGCACATCATCGACATAATGATTGATGCAGAAAAAAATATTGAACTTAACGAAGGGACCTTGCCAAGTACTGAACTGTTCCATATTGACCCAAGCTTTATCGGTGACATCATCGGACAAGCGGGTAAAACCATTCGTGAGATTATCGAAAAATTTGATGTAGCCATCGATATTGATAAGAAAAAAGGGTCTGTTAAGCTCACAGGTAAAAATCGTGATGGGATCAAAGGGGCTCGTGATCACATCGAGGGTATCGTAAGCGGTATAGAATCAACCCCTAAAGTCGAATACAAAGTAGGCGATGTCGTTAACGGAAAAGTGAAAAAAATCGTTGATTTTGGAGCATTTATTGAGCTTCCAGGCGGTATCGACGGTCTTATGCACATCTCTAAAATTTCGGATGAGCGTGTTGAACGCGTCAGTGATGTGTTTAAAGAAGGGGATGAGCTTATGGTAGAAATCGTCGAATTTAAAGGAAATAAGATTGGATTAGGGCGAGCTAAGTAATTTTTTAGCTCATCCTCACTATACTTCCACCCACAAAGTGATAAGTAGGGACACTATCCGAACAGACTTTGATATTAATTACGGAGATAACCTATGAAAAAAGTTCTTTTTCTAATGATCGCTCTTGTTGCTTCAGTATTCGGTGCTGAAGAAGCAGTAGCTGTTGTTGAAGCGGCTGTTGATGCTGCACCTGCTGCTGCGCCAGTTGTTGCTGACGTTGCTAACCAAACATTGAAAGCGTATTCTATGATCGCTGCTGGTGTTGGTCTTGGTTTGGCTGCACTTGGTGGAGCTATCGGTATGGGTAGCACTGCTGCTGCAACTATCGCTGGTAC
>JAGXHZ010000086.1 GCA_024635855.1 Sulfuricurvum sp. | reverse complement strand
TTTGTCTGATTTGTTCTACCGCGACATCGAGAGTATGGCATAGCGTGCAAGGGATTTTGTATTGCTTGCACAGAGCTTCAAGCCTTGTTGCGTTAGCGCCGATGGCATACACTGTGAGTTCATATTTGTTGAGAGGGATAAATAGCTCTTCGAGTTCAACCCCCTTGTCATCACCCCCGAGAACTAAGTGGATCGGATATTCGCCATACGTGCGTAAAGCTGCAAGAGTAGCATCGATATTGGTTGCTTTGGAATCATTGACCCAAAGGCGGTTTTTGGTATCACGAAACTCCTCTTGGCGGTGGGGATCGAGGATAAAGGCATTGATACGGTCGTAATCCACACGATCATAAAGGATTTTATCAATCCCCATCGCGATCATGGCATCCATTAAAAATGCCCCTTTGAATTTGATTTGAGACGCATCAAATCCAAAATACTTCGCTAAATCTTTTTCGTTCTCATAGAGGATTTTAAATCCTTTTGTAGGAATATCGGCAAACATTTTAGGCAGGATGATTGCTTCTCCCTCTTTCATCATGGAGAGTGGTTTGAGCTTGGCTTCAAAATACGCTTCCATGCTTCCATGCCAGCTCACGTGATCGGGAGTGACAGGCAGGAGAGCGTAAATATTTGGACGTGCTACCTCGTTATAGTGCATACTAAACGAGCTTGTCTCTAAAATCCAGATAGGAGCATCGGGTGATAGATCGGCTAGAGGAGTTCCGATGTTTCCGCCGCTGATCGCCCCTTTGTCTTTTAAGAGATGTTCGACCATTTGAGTGGTGGTGGTTTTCCCGTTGGTTCCGCTGATCCAGATCGAAAAGGGCATGTTAGGAGCAAAAAAATCGTATTCGCTGATGAGATGCGATGCACTTTGGATGAGGGGATGAGACGGCGGAAATCCGGGAGAGGGGATTTCATGCGTGAAAGCTCTTGTATCAAATTCACTTACAGGTTTGAGTTGATTTCCTTCTTCGTCAATAAAGGGTTTTGTTACTTTGTCATCGAAAAAAGTACAAGATCCCATACGTTTAGCGATAGCGCGGGTTGTTTTGCCGTACCCGAAACAGGCAATTTTCATGTTTTCCATTAACGAATCTTCATTGTGATAAGTGCAAGGATGTTAGAGAGCATAGCAATAATCCAAAATCGAACGATAATTTTGTTCTCTGCCCATTGTTTCATTTCAAAATGGTGATGGATGGGCGCCATTAAAAAGACCCTTTTTTTGCGAAGTTTGTAGCTTCCTACTTGCAAGATTACGGATACCGTTTCAATGACGAAAATAAATCCGATGAGGATAAGCAAAATCTCACTTTTCCCGATGATCGCCATATACGCGATAAAAGCACCCAAAGTAAGCGAACCGCTGTCTCCCATAAATACTTGTGCAGGATGGCAGTTGAACCATAAAAATCCAATGAGTGAGCCAATAAGCGCTGCCGCGATAACAACCACTTCTCCCGCAGGGATTTTAGGCATCAAGAGATAGTGAGAAAGAGCGGCATTACCGACAACATAGACGATAACACTCAAGGATAGGAGGGCAAATACCGAGGGAACGGTTGCAAGCCCATCGAGCCCATCGGTAAGATTAACCGCGTTAGAGGTAGCGATTATCACCAAAACCCAAAATCCGATACTAAAATACCCCATATCAAAAAGGCTTGATTTGACAAACGGTACATAAAAACCGGTTTCAAGTTTTGCAAAATAGATCAAAAAAGCACCAATGGCGAGTCCAAAAACGAGCTGAAGGGTGAGTTTGGCGCGCGCACTTAGTCCTGCGAGGTTATCACTACCCCTGATTTTCCCCCAATCATCCGTAAAACCGATATAGCCATAAAAAACGAGGGTAAGTAATCCGCCAATAGCGAAAGGATTCATGATATTGACCGTTAGTAATGAGGCAATAACCGTAGAAGCAATAAAGACAATCCCCCCCATAGTGGGTGTTTTGGCTTTTCCTTGATGGGCGCTAACGTATTCATTAATGGGCTGAACTTTGGCTGAGCGTTGCGCCCATGCAATAAAACGAGGCATAAAAAAGAGGGTTAAAAGTAAGCCGATAAAAAAAGCAAGACCCGCTCGAACGGTGATGTATTGAAGAATATTAATACCTATGTGCTGATGAAACCAATATAACATTATAAGGACTCTTTGACGACAAAATTGTAAAGCAAGTGACATTTTAATATAATTACTCAAAAGTTTGATTAATCAGGAGGCAAAATGAACAAAAAAACCGTTTTGGTCATTACCGATGGGATTGGGTACTCGCCCAAACACTCTTTTAATGCCTTTCATGCTGCAGATAAACCGACATATAATCAGTTATTTGCACAGGTACCGCACTCTCTTATTGATACTTTTGGATTAAGTGTCGGTTTGCCTGAGGGACAGATGGGCAATTCCGAAGTAGGGCACATGAGTATTGGAAGCGGTCGGGTGCTGTATCAAGATCTGGTCAAAATCTCTCTTGCCCTAGAAGATGGGAGTTTTGAACGTAACGAGGTATTTAGTGCTTTATTAAATACAAGTAATTGCCTTCATCTCATTGCTCTTATATCGGATGGGGGGGTTCATTCACACATTGATCATCTCATCGGTGTAGCAGAGATTGCTGCGGATGCTGGCAAAGAAGTATGGCTTCATCTTATCAGTGACGGACGGGATGTTTCGCCTACGTCTGCTATCCATTTTGTCCAAACCATCAAAGCGCACGGACGTCGTAATATCCGAATCGGTTCGTTGGGCGGGCGTTTTTATGCGATGGATCGGGACAATCGCTGGGAGAGAGTTGAGCGTGGATACAACGCCATCGTCAACGCAACTCCTAAAAGTGAACAAAGTGTTATTGATTACATCGAAAATTCGTATGCCAAAGGTGAGCAGGATGAATTTATCGTCCCGACAGCCTTTGACGGATATGAAGGATTTAGTGCCGGAGATGCGGTTTTAACCCTTAATTTCCGAAGCGATCGTATGCGACAATTTGCTACCGCGTTGGGTGATGAGCAGTTTAAAGGATTTGAGCGTAATTTTATCCCTACTCATTTTGCGACAATGACCCAGTATGATAAAAGCTTTCCATTTCCCGTCTTATTTTCTAAAGATGCACCGGTTAATACTCTTTCAGAAGTGATTTCCCGTGCCGGAAAACGTCAGCTTCATACGGCGGAAACGGAAAAATATGCTCACGTTACCTTTTTCTTTAATGGCGGTATCGAAGAGCCGTATGAGAATGAAACACGGGTATTGATTCCAAGCCCTCAAGTCAAAACCTACGATATAAAACCTGAAATGTCTGCTGCGCAAGTAGGTGATGTTGTGGTAAAAGCGATTGCTGAGGGGATTGATTTTATTGTGGTCAACTTTGCTAACGGTGATATGGTGGGGCATACGGGTAATTTTGAAGCGGCTACACGTGCGGTTGAAGCCGTTGATGAACAGCTTGGACGGATTGTCGAAGCTGCAAAAGCTCACGGGTATGCGATGGTGCTTACCTCCGATCATGGAAACTGTGAAGAGATGCGCGATGATGCAGGAAATATCTTGACCAACCACACCGTAGGAAAAGTATGGTGTTTTGTGATGGCGGATGAGGTCAAAGAAGTTCATCCGGGTGCACTAAATAATATTGCACCTACTGTTTTAAAACTGATGGGAATTGAAATTCCATCTGAGATGGATACACCACTAATTTAAAGGATAATTATGAAGTTTAGCGGAAAAAACGTATTAGGAACCGGTTCAAGCCGAGGTATTGGCGCAGAGGTAGCAAAAGTGCTTGCTGGGTATGGTCTAAAAGTATGGATTAACTATCGCAGCGGAGCAAGTGCAGCTGATGCAGTTAAAGATGAGATTGAGCGTGCTGGCGGGAAAGCTGCTGTTATCGGTTTTGACGTGAGTGATGAATCGGCATTTGTGGATGCGGTCAAAACAATCATTGATGCTGACGGTGAACTCTCTTATCTTGTTAATAATGCAGGAATTACGAACGATAAATTGGCAATGCGCATGAAAGCCGAAGAGTTTACAAGCGTACTCGATGCCAATCTTACCTCCGCATTTATCGGTTGCCGAGAAGCGATGAAAGCGATGCGCAAACAAAAGTTTGGAAGCATCGTCAACATGGCATCAATTGTTGGTGAAACCGGAAATGCAGGGCAAACTAACTATGCAGCATCCAAGGGCGGGATGATTGCTATGACGAAAAGCTTTGCGATTGAAGCGGCTACGAGCGGGATTCGTTATAACTGTATCACTCCGGGTTTCATCGCAACCGACATGACCGATGAGCTTAAAGAAGAAGTAAAAGCAGCATTTACCGCTAAAATCCCAATGGCTCGTTTTGGAAATGCTACGGAAGTGGCAGAAGCTACAGCATTTTTACTCAGCGATCATGCGAGCTACATTACGGGCGAGACCCTAAAAGTTAACGGTGGAATGTTAATGTAACACATTTCTTAAAGGGTCGTTTTGCCTCTTAAGATAATTGTGGTATAATTTGGTGATTTTATTCATATGAACAGGAGCTATTATGGCACTTTTAGAAGACATTAAAGAAGTAGTGGTTGAGCAACTCAGCGTAAACCCAGATGAAGTAAAAGCGGATTCTAAATTCGTAGAAGATCTTGGTGCTGACAGCCTTGATGTTGTTGAATTGGTAATGGCTCTTGAAGAGAAATTCGATATCGAAATTCCTGATGATGAAGCGGAAAAAATCCAAACGGTTCAAGATGTAATCAATTACATCGAAGGCAAAAAGTAATCATTAACGCTTCAAGGTGAATAAGCCTTGATGCTGTGATTTTAAGTGTTGGCTTTTTTAAGCCTACTATTAAGACCATTGATACGCAGGAGAAAATGTGAAACGAGTAGTAGTAACCGGCATGGGGATGATCAACGCATTGGGTCATGACAAAGAGAGTTCTTTTAAGGCTATATGTGAGGGTGAATGCGGTATCGATATGATTACTATTTTCGATGCATCACAGCACAGTGTCCAGATCGCAGGAGAAGTAAAAGGGTTCGATCCTGAAACCGTAATGCATCCAAAAGAGGTAAAAAAAGCGGATCGCTTTATCCATTTCGGACTTAAAGCAGCGCAAGAGGCAATGGCAGATGCAGGATTGAATGCAGAGATAGACAAAGACCGTTTTGGTATCAGTGCAGCAGCCGGTATTGGCGGTTTGGCAGCGATTGAAGCGAGTTCTATCGTATTAGAAACCAAAGGTCCACGTCGTATTTCTCCATTTTTTATCCCCTCGGCACTTGTTAATATGCTTGGTGGATTTGTCTCGATTGAACACGGACTTAAAGGTCCAAACCTCTCAAGTGTAACAGCTTGTGCGGCAGGAACTCATGGGATTAGTGAAGCAGCAAAAACTATTATGACAGGCGGCGCAGATCAGATGCTCGTAGTTGCCGCTGAATCAGCGATTTGCGGTGTCGGTATCGGTGGATTTGCCGCGATGAAAGCACTTTCTACACGTAATGATGAGCCTAAAAAAGCATCTCGTCCTTTTGATGCAGATCGTACTGGATTTGTAATGGGTGAGGGTGCTGCGGCCTTAGTACTCGAAGAATATGAGAGTGCGATTGCGCGCGGAGCACGTATTTATGCAGAGCTTATCGGATTTGGTGAGAGCGGTGATGCTAATCATATTACAACTCCTGCGCCGGGTGGTGAGGGTGCAGCACGTGCGATGAAAGCAGCAATGAAAATGGCGGGTCAGCCTAAAGTTGATTACATCAATGCACACGGTACGAGTACCAAGTACAATGACTGGTATGAAACAATGGCAACCAAAGAGACGTTTGGCGGGGCTGAAAATTGTCCTCCGATCAGCTCGACCAAAGGTCAAACAGGTCACTGTTTAGGAGCTGCGGGCGGAATTGAAGCGGTTGTGAGCATTATGGCAATGCGCGATGGTATTATCCCTCCGACTATTAACTATGAAACCCCTGATGTTGACTGCGATTTGGATATTGTCCCTAATGTAGCTCGTTATGCAGAGCTTAATGTGGTTATGAGTAATTCATTTGGATTTGGCGGCACCAACGGTGTTGTTATTTTCAAAAAAATCTAAGGTACTCTTTTGGCTACTTACCTTGATTTTGAACAAAAAATTTGCCAAATACAAGAAGAGATTATTGCAGCAGAGGTTCGTTACGATCACCATGCGGTAACGATTCTCAAGCAAGATTTAGATAAAGAAGTTCAACAAACCTACGCAAATTTATCCCCGTATCAAGAGCTGCAGCTTGCACGACACCAAGATCGTCCGTATGCTCTTGATTACATCAATCTTCTTTTTGATAAAAAATACGAGCTTCACGGAGATCGCCATTATCGTGATGACCTTTCTATTATCTGTTATTTAGGGATGATTGGTGATGAGCGCGTGATGATTATCGGTGAGCAAAAAGGACGCGGAACCAAGAATAAGCTCAAGCGTAATTTTGGTATGCCAAATCCTGAAGGATACCGTAAAGCTTTACGTATGGCAAAAATGGCAGAAAAATTTAAAATCCCGCTTTTGATGCTAATCGATACTCCGGGCGCGTATCCGGGTTTGGGTGCGGAAGAGCGCAATCAAAGTGAAGCCATTGCCCGTAATTTGCTTGAGCTTTCCAATCTTAATACGATTACCGTATCGGTTGTTATTGGCGAGGGCGGAAGCGGTGGAGCATTGGCTATCGGTGTTGCCGACAAGCTTGCGATGATGCGCTATTCGGTATTTAGTGTCATCTCTCCTGAGGGGTGTTCCGCGATTTTATGGAATGATCCTACCAAGGTCGAAGCAGCTACCAAAGCGTTAAAAATTACGAGTGCCGATCTTAAATCGCTGGATTTGATTGACGATATCATTGATGAGCCGCTTATTGGTGCACACCGCGACAAAACAGGTGCAGCAACGGCAGTTAAAGATTATTTTCTTTCGTCAGTTGCATCACTGCGTCAGCTTAGCGATACTGATCGTCTTGAGCAGCGCTACAATCGTCTTGTTGGCGTTGGTAAATACAGCGAATAAAACTTCTCGTCATTAAAAGAAAGTACTGTCTAAAGTGCGGCTTGCTGCACGTGAGCATTTACCGCTGAGGTAAAACACAGCGTTAGCGTAGCCGAAGTGACTTCGTTGCTTTGGCGTATTTTAAGTGGTTGCTTTCAATCTCTTCATTCTCGCAGCCTCTTTTGAAAACGCGATCAACTCTTCAGTTGTATGAATCGTGTTTGGAATCATTGGCAGTACTTGCGCCAAGAGCTGTGTAGTGGTAATAGCATCAGAAAGGGCACGATGATACGTGGCTTCGGTATGAAGATCATACATTTCGTTCAAATATCTCAAGCCATACCGCTCAGACTCAAATGTCCGTTCCGCTAAATCAATCGTACACAGTTGGCGATTAAGCAATACTCCAAGTCCTACTCGTTCCATCATAGCAGAGACAAATTTATAATCAAATTTTGCATCATGCCCGACAAAAACAGCATCCCCCAAATAGAGGCGAAAATCAGACATGACTTTTGAAAGCGGTGGCGCATGAATGGTTTGTTCAACACTGATACCCGTAATTTCAGCAATTGCATCTGAGATACTCTCACAATGGACTAAGCTTTCAAAGGTATCGATGATTTTCCCATTTTGAAACCGTACGGCGCCAATTTCTATGATCTGATGATGAGCAGTTTTGGATCCGTTGGTCTCTACGTCCACAATACAAAAGAGGGTATCGTTAACCGGAGTCAGAGAAGTACGAAATTTATAGGCCTTTGAATGCAAAATGACGTTTAATCCTTGAGCTTTTAACATTTCAAGTGCGAGATCATCACCTGCTTTTTCTTCAAACTCTTCTTTTGGAATCCCATTTTTAGAGAGTCGATGAATGATTTTTGGATCCAATGGAATCATAATTTCGCCCGTGTGATAAAATCAAATACTTTTTGGTGATCTTTTTTTCCATGGGATAATTCAACACCGCTGCTCACATCCACACCATAAAAACCATACTCTTTAATCGAAGGTATATTTTCAGGATCAAGCCCGCCTGCTAAAATAATCTTTGAGCAATCAATTCCCTTAAACCATTCGATATTAAGCCGTTTCCCGCTTCCGCCGTAACTCTCGCAGTAGGCATCAATGAGACGATATTCGTCTGGATAGAGCAGAACATCTTCACGGTTTTTGGCTCGAATCACCTTGAGAGAGGGGAAATGCAATGACGTATAAAAATCATCACTGACATCGAAGTGAATTTGAGCCAGCGTACATCCTGTTTCTAAACATATTGACTGAATATTTTCAGGAGTTTCGTTGACGAAGAGAGCTACTTTTTCGACAAAAGGGGGGAGTTGGGCGATGATTTGTTTGGCATTTTTAGGAGAGATGTAACGAGGTGAGTCAGGATAAAAGACGAATCCAAGCGCATCAGCACCACAATGGATGGCATGGAGAGCATCCTCCATATTTGTAATACCGCAGATTTTTACTCTCATCTCAGGTCAGACACGCAAGCTATCAATAGCGGTTTTCAAATCATCGGCACCAAAAACATAACTTCCGGCAACACAGATATCAACACCGGCATCTTTGAGCATTTGGATATTACCGCTTCCTACGCCGCCATCAATTTCGATAAGACAATTTGGATTGAGTGCATCACGCAAAATTTTGAGCCGTTTGATTTTTTCTACAACGGTGGGGATAAACTTTTGACCGCCAAATCCTGGATTAACCGACATGACAAGAACCATATCCAAATCACCTATAAGATACTCAATGGCTTCAGCCGGAGTATGGGGATTTAAAACGATGGCAGGTTTAATCCCAAGTGATCGTATGTATTGAATCAGACGATGGGGATTTTTTTCCTCTTCGATGTGAAATGAGATATATTCCGGTTTTAGCGGAGCAAAAAGATCGACAAAAAAAGTATTGTTTTGAACCATAAGGTGAATATCGAGAGGCTTGGTAGAAGCTTTTG
>JAGXHZ010000085.1 GCA_024635855.1 Sulfuricurvum sp. | reverse complement strand
GAGTAAGTTACGCTAGCTTGTTTACGTATCATAAAGATGCCCATAAAATTCCTAAAAACAGTTTTGGCAATGATCAACGTATTGGCGTATTGATAGGGACAATCGGTGCTAATGCGGGTCTTGAGAAGTTTGGAAAATTTGAGGAGAGTTATTCTAACGAGTCGCTTTTTAAAAAACTTAAAGTTGGAAGGGTGAATTTTGTCATAGATTTATACTTGCCAGGAAAAGAGGTTATCGGTAGATTATTTCCGAATGAAATCGATCATTTTAATGTCGATATTATTCCAGAATCAGCCGCCCCGATCGCTATTTTGCTTGATGCGAATTATCCTAATGGTGCCATGATCGGGAAGCGTTACCAAGAAGGGATGAATCGTATTTTGAAAAATGGTGTTCATCGTAAAATTATCGAAAAATATTTTGGCAAAAATCATATTCCTTCAACGTATTACACTGATTTATCGAAGTTTGAGTTCCTATATTCGTCAGATTTAGGAGGCAACAGTTTATGAAAAGTAGTTTACGCACTAAAATGATTACGTCCATTCTGTTGATTACTATCTTCTCTTTGGGCGGGTTTCAGCTATATTCCTATATGACAGCTAAAGGACAGTTTCTTCATGAGCTCGAGAGTGTGGCAGATGAGAAAATAGGACGATTGAGCCGTGATCTTAATATTCCTTTGTGGGAACTGGATCAAAACTGGATTAAAAAAACAATGCTCAATGAACTGATAGATGAGCGGGTTTGTACCATTGCTCTTTCTGGGGAAGGGATTGTCCCTATAACGGTTACAAGCATTAAAGCAGATGAAAAGCATGCTCATTTTGATGATATTATCCGTACAGCTGCGATTGTTCATGACGGGGAAAAAATTGGGGAGATAAAGATACACATTTCTAAAGAGGTGATGTATCAGCGCTTAAACGCTCGAGCCCTTCTTGCGGTAGAGCTCGGACTAATACAGATCATTGTAGTTTCGTTGTTCTTGTGGATTATGATTGATCGTTTGATTCTTATCCCTGTCAAATCCTTGATGGAATCGACACGACGTATTGCCCATGGGGATTATACTTACGAGTCGGTACGGTTTGAAGAGTATGAGCTAGGATCGCTAGCTGCTAGTATTGATGAGATGAAACAAAATATCGAGGTGCGTGAAAGAGAACTTAAAGAGAATAATATAGAATTGGCAGCACTAAAAGAACGGCTGGAATATGCGATTAGTGGTACTCAAGATGGACTTTGGGACTGGAACATTAAAACCAATGAGGTTTACTTTTCACCGCGTTGGAAAGAGATGATGGGGTATCATGATGATGAGCTGCCGAATGTTTTAGAGACTTGGGAAAATAATGTCCATCCTGATGATCTTGAAAAAACACTGGAAGCAGTCACATTTAGCCAAGAAATACCGGGACGATTTTATGAAAATGTACATAGAATACGACATAAAAGTGGGAATTGGCTTTGGATTCTTGATCGTGGTCAGACGGTTTTTGATGATGAGGGAAAACCGATTCGTATGGTTGGTTTTCACACCGATATTACGAAACAAAAACACTTAGAGCAAGAATTGTTGGAAAAAGAAGAGCTGATGATCGCTCAGTCACGCCATGTTGCGATGGGTGAGATGATAGGAATGATAGCCCATCAGTGGAGACAGCCGATTACGGTGATCGCGATGGGAGCTAATAATATGCTGGCGGATATTGCGCTAGAAGAGGTCAAAATAGAGAATTTTATGCTTGAATCTCAGCAGATTTTGCAACAGACGGAATATCTTTCTAAAACGATTGATGATTTCAGAACATTTTTCCGTCCTAACAAGGAGAAAGATGAAGTTAAAGTGATTGATATTTTTCTCGAAGCCAAGCAGATCATGGGTAAAAGTCTTGAAAATCATAATGTTGAGCTTGTTTTATCCGATCATGGAAATGAAACCATATTGACCTATTCGCGCGAACTGTTACAGGTCATCTTGAATCTTCTCAAAAATGCCAAAGAAGTATTGGATTCCAATAAGACGAACAATCCCTATATCAATGTCAACATCCAAAGTCTTACAGATAATATCACCATCACCCTTTGTGATAATGGCGGGGGTATAAATGAAAATCTGCTGGAACGTATTTTTGAACCTTATTTCTCGACAAAAGATACAAAATCAGGGACAGGTTTAGGACTTTACATGTCCAAAATCATCATTGAAAAGCATTTGCACGGAACTATCTGTGCCAGCAATGATGATAAAGGTGCTTGTTTCACTATTGTACTGCCAAGAATTTTTAATGAAGGGTCTCAGAATGAATAATTTACAGACAATACGTGAAAAAGTCATGCCTATGCATATTTTGATCGTCGATGATGAGGATGCCATTCGGGATGGGACGATAAATTTTATGAAGAAGTTTTGCAGCCATGTTGACGGTGCTGAAAATGGTGAAGCTGCTTTAAAAATGGTAGAGGACCAAGGATCTTATGATATGGTACTGACGGATATTCGTATGCCAAAAATGTCAGGATGGGACTTGGCAAAAGAACTAAAGGATAGCCATCGAGAGATCTTTGTGGCAGTGATGACCGGTTCCCCCGAATTCAGTGGAATACACAAAGAAGATTGTGATGTGTATATGACAAAACCTATTGATATCAGTAATATGACATTAATGCTAGAAGCTTTGATTGAAAAAAAAAAGTATGTAGTGATTTTAGATGAATGATTTACAGCTGCTAAAAAAATATTGTCAATCTCTGAGTATTTTGTATGTAGAAGATGAAAAAGAGCTCAATGTGTCTGTTGCTAGATATTTGAGTAAATTTTTTGGTCATGTTGAAACTGCTTATGATGGGGAAGGGGGGCTTGCGAGCTACAACGCCGGTACATTTGATATTGTTATGACTGATATTAACATGTCCAAAATGAACGGCATTGAGATGGCTAAAAAGATCAAAGCAATCAATCCGGAACAAGAGATTATTATTATTTCTGCCTATACGGAAACCAATTATTTTATGGAAGCTATTCATATAGGGATTTCTGACTATATTCTCAAACCCATTATCTATGAACATATGAACACTGTTTTATACAAAGTGACCAGTGCTATAGCCATGCGCAATGAAAACAAACGTTTTCATGAACATCTGTATCAGTTGGTGGCAGATCAGACAAAATCAATTGCCGATAATTATGAATTGGCAATCAAAGCTATGGCTAATTTAGTAGACAGTCGAGATGCTTACACGGGAGGGCACTCTGAACGTGTTGCGCAATATTCCTCTGACATTGCAAAAGAGATGAATCTTAGTGACGAAGAATGTGAGATTGTTTTTCGAGCAGGCATGCTGCACGATATTGGCAAGGTCACTACACCAGATGCGATTCTCTTGAAGCCAGGGAGACTTTCTAAAAGAGAATATGATTTGATTATGAACCATGTGGTCGTTGGGTATGAATTGCTTGTAAAAATACCAATGTATAAAAAACTGGCGGAAGTTGTCAAATCGCATCATGAAAGATTTGATGGAAAGGGCTATCCCGATGGTTTGAGTGGTGATGAAATACCGCTGTTATCCAGAATCATGATTATCGCAGATGCGTTTGATGCGATGACGACAGACAGGATTTATAAGGGACGTAAATCGCTCGAAGACGCTATTTTGGAGATACAAGCTTATAGCGGCATACAATTCGACCCTGAAATTGTCCCTTTTGCATGTAAAGCTCTCTCTGGTGCAACGATCGATCATACCGTTACTCAATTACCAAAAACCAGTATGGAATCTGAACGTTTTGCCTATTTCTTTCATGATACTGTAACAGACTGTTACAATAGTGCGTATCTCTCTCTTTATCTTCAAACTATTAAAAAAGATGGTCCATATTGTGCATGTGTCATTTTTTTGAAAAACTTTTCTCAATACAACAATAAGTACGGCTGGGAAATAGGAAATGCTTTATTAAAATCCGTTGCTGATAATTTGGCGCAAAGGTATCCCGATAGGACGCTTTTTCGTGTTCAGGGAGATGACTTTATAGTGATCTCAAAAGATAAGCTTTGTAACGAGTCAATAGAAATGGAACAGCCCTCTTTTTTTGAAAGCACAGGGGTGAGTATAGAACGTCATATTTTACCAATTAGTGATAATTTTATGGAGGAAATCAATCAGCTGGAAAAACGCGATTAGATATAATTTTTTTCATTAGAGCTATTATTTTTAAGAGTTGTGGTATAGAATGCTGTAATGATTTGAAGTGAATATATGTTCACTTCAAAAGTGATAAATATGTGATAGAAAGCAGACACTAAAATGAAGAATATTCCAGAAAAACCCGCCACAACAACAAAAAAAGAAGATCGTAAAACATCCATAATGCAAACTGCTTTAAAGCTTTTCTCGACAGAAGGGTTCTACACCACAACAATGCCCTCTATTGCTAAAACATTGGGGATGAGTGTCGGAAATTTTTATAATTATTTTGCTTCAAAAGATCAACTGGCAAAAGAGTTGATGCTGTATATCTCAACCGTTTTAGGGGATAAATTACGAGAAATCAACATGACGGATACCTCGGTAAAAGAAAAAATCACGATGATTGTCCACATGTATTTTAGCATCGCACGGGAGCGTCCAGAGCTCATCGAATATTTTTTACGTGTTTTTCTTTCTAATCGTGAAATATTTACAAAAGAGTGTACAGGAATGGTATGTGTCTCCGGTTTTGTAACGGAATTGATGCTCTTTTTTGACGAGGGGGTACAAAGCGGAGATTTAAAAGATCAAGATTTCTTTAGCGCTTTGGGACTCTTTATGGGATATTTGGGAGGAATGGTCTTTTTAAACGGAGAAGAGGTTCTCACGAAACCATTGAATGAATACGAAACCGCCATAGCAGAGAACATCTACAATGCTCTGCGAAAACAATGAAACCACGGTTAAAAGTTTTATGGCTCCAAGGGGTGACTTGCAACGGCAATACCCATTCTTTTCTAAATTATCCTCATCTCTCTTATATCCTTGAAACGTTTGAATTTCTCTATCATCCCATTTTGCCCTCCACCTCCACCCTTGAAGAGATTTCGGTCTGTGACCATGAATGTGATATTCTTATTTTTGAGGGAGCGTATGACCCTCGAATGGAGCGTGTAGGGACGAGTTTAGAAGCCTTGGTTCAGCATTACGGCAGCCATGCACAGTACATCATCGCCGCAGGAAGCTGTGCGAGTTTTGGGGGGATGTTTAAACACACTGATCCCGAACATATTACAGGGCTTGGCTTTGATGAAAAAGAGCCAAAAGGACCTTTTGTTCACAGTCCAAAACTCATCAACCTCTCAGGCTGTCCGATCCATCCGGAGTGGATGGGATATACTCTTCGTATGATTGCCGATAACAAACCCATCGCTATTGATGAATTGCATCGCCCCAAAGAGCTTTATGCTTATTTGGCGCATCATGGATGTACTCGAAATGAGTATTTTGAGTGGAAAGTGGATGCTGACCATTTTGGAATCAAAGAGGGGTGTTTGTTTTACAAGCAAGGGTGCCGTGGACCTATGACCCATGCTTCCTGCAACAAGATATTATGGAATGACGTGAGTTCTAAAACGAGAGCAGGCTCGCCATGTTTTGGATGTACTGAGCCTGATTTTCCGCGAACCAATATGTTTGAAACCAAAACCAATATGTCGATTCCTCAGGATGTTCCCGTGGGGATTTCCAAACGAAGTTATTTAACCATGGCAGGTATCGCAAAATCATTTCACATACCGCGATTAGAGAAGAGGCTGATTGATGATAACGCGTAAATGGATCGAACGGATCGAAGGGGAAGCTTCGATTGGATTTGAATTTGAACACAATAAAGTCTCTTTTGCAACAATTGCTTTTCCCCACTTTCGGGGGATGGAGGCGATTTTACATTCAAAACCTGCCATGGATGCATTGGTCATTACTCCGCGTGTCTGTGGAATATGCGGACATTCGCACTTGTTTGCGGCGGTTCGAGCTATCGAATCGGTGTATGCCAACAGCGGTTTTCCCCTCGAAATATCCCCAAAAGCCCAAGCAATTCGAGAGTTGACCCTTTCATTGGAGCTGATACAAAATCACTTTAAATGGCTTTATCTCGTGATTTATCCTGAATTGTCTCATTTAGTGAAGCGTCCCATTGCAGACTCGTTTCGGCTTAAAGGGGCGTATGCAGCCTCCATTGCGACCAAGGTTTTGGCTATTTTCGCCGGACAATGGCCTCACTCCTCGTACATGATACCCGGCGGTGTGACATGTGATCCAACCTATGTTGATACGGTGCGTGCGATGGGGCTACTGGATGAGTTGATTCGATGGTTTGAAAAAGAGCTGATCGGTATTTCGCTGGAAGAGTATCTCGATTTATCCTTGACGAAAGCCCTTTCCCGTCCGAGCGGTGATATGCGAGACATCGATAAAATGCTTCGTACCGCCAACATGCACAAGCAAGGTTTTTCGTATGATCGCTATTGTGTATTGGGAGAACATGAGTTTTCAAAGCCTGCCAAATTTCTAAACAGACGGACAGCAAAAGTAAATCCTAAATTGGTAACGCTGGAAAATCCTTATACAGTCGATGAAAAAACCTACGCCAAAAATGCACTCTATCAAAACAGCCCTTACGAAACGGGTCCCTTGGCGCGTGCGATGACCAATGGTATCCCTTTTATCAAGCATCTGCACCGCAGTTTTCGCGACAGTACCTATACCCGTGTTATGGCGAGAAGCTATGAGATCCCACTGCTCTTGGAGCATTGCAAAACACTTTTACTCTCACTGCATCTGGATGAACCGTCATTTATTGAACCCCACAAGAAAATCACTTCTCTCAGCGGGGAAGGAGTGGGCATTGTCGAAGCACCGAGAGGTCCTCTAATCCATAAAGTGACGCTAAACAAGGGAATAATTAACAACTACACCCTGATAACCCCGACCCAATGGAACCTCTCATGCGGCTCACCCCAAACCATGGGTCCCGCTCAAAAAGCGATGCTAGGAGCAGATTCCATCGAGACAGCAACATTTACATTTCGATCATTTGATGTTTGTTCGGTGTGTACGACGCATTAGACTTTTATTTGACCTATTCCTCGTTCCCACTCTCCTGAGTGGGAATGCATACAAGTGTAAAACTAAACGCTCCAACTCAGGAGAGTAGAAGTGAGCGAAGTGAACTGGCTACAAATTGTAGCCAGTAAAAAGATTTATTGATTTTGCAGTATAATCTAACAATTTGCAAGAGAAGGGGTTAGCGATGGTCAATATGGACACATTGAAAGATGAAATCATTGAACGTCTAAAACCTCTTGACCCTGATAAAATCATTCTTTTCGGATCGTATGCATACGGAACGCCCAATGAAGAGAGTGATATTGACCTCTTTTTGGTCAAAGATATTGATCCTTCCCATGCC
>JAGXHZ010000084.1 GCA_024635855.1 Sulfuricurvum sp. | reverse complement strand
GATGTGTATAAGAGACAGATCAGGACTTGAACCAATGTAACACGAACTAAGCTGATGGCGTGTTGTACGAGCATTGGAAAGAGTAGGGGTGGCGAGCATCACTTGAAACTGACTGATCATGTCGTAGAACTTAATCGCCCACCCTTCACGGTCAGACTCGTTTTGCGCTAAGAACATGGAGATTGCCATAAACATATGCTGAGGAAGCTCGATAGGGTCACCCTTACGGTCTTTGATAAGATAACGATCGTAAAGCGTTTTAACGCCCAAATAGTTAAACTCCAAATCACGTTCAGGGACAATGTGTTTTTCAAGAACAGCCAAATCAAACTTTTCTCGTAATCCCAAAAGAATACGCCCTTCAGCCTCACAACGTTCAAAATAACTTTTGAGACTACCGTATCCGGTAAATCCATTGACACGGTGATACAAATCGTACAAGAAAAGGCGTGATGCCACAAATGTCCAGTTAGGAGAATCAATGTCGATTTTATCGACTGCGGTTTTAATCAACGTGTGCTGAATCTCGTTGCTCGTAATTCCGTCACGAAACTGGATTTGGGCATCCACTTCAAGCTCGCTTTGCGAAACATTAATCAGCCCATCAACGGCAGCAAAAGTATATTTTTGAATTTTAGAAATATCGAGTGGCTCACGACGGCCGTTACGTTTGATAATGGTTAGCATATCTTTTCCTTGCAATTCTTAGAGCGTATATTATACCCTCTAAATTTTAGAAATTCTTATAGTGTGTTGTCTTTTTTTTGTTTAATGATTTTAAGCAAATAGTGAGCCAATTATTTAAACACTCTCGCAAAAATACGATCAACATTTTTCGTATAATAATCAAAGTTAAAACATTCACGTATTGCTTCTTCACTCAAACTTTGACGCAATTCTTCATCATCCAATAAAAATTGCAAATACAAACTCTCACCCTGTTCGTTAGTAGCACTTTTACCGTGTTGTAACCCTTCCCATACTTTCATCGCATTACGCTGAACGATACGGTACGCGTCCTCACGACTAACACCTTTAATCGGAAGCTCAAGCAATACACGTTGAGAGAAAACCAAACCGCCCGTTAGGTTTAGATTACGCATCATGTTTTCAGGATAAACCACGAGTTTAGAGATAACACTGTTAAAACGGTGCAGCATAAAGTCAGACGTTACAAAACTATCCGGAAGCCAGAAGCGCTCAGTAGAACTGTGAGAGATATCACGCTCGTGCCATAACGCGACGTTTTCCATTGCGGGTACTGCGTACGAGCGAACCATACGAGCAAGACCTGTAATGTTCTCGGTCAAAATCGGGTTACGCTTATGAGGCATTGCCGATGAACCCTTTTGTCCTACGGCAAAATACTCTTCACACTCATAGACTTCCGTACGCTGCCAATGACGAACTTGTACCGCAAATTTTTCGATAGAGCTTGCTAACAATGCTAACGTAGATGCAAGGCGGGCATAACGGTCACGTTGAATAACTTGATTCGATGCAGGGGCAGGTTTCAATCCTAACGCTTCACACGCATATTCTTCAAGTTCTAACGGAGCGTGCGCAAAATTACCCATTGCTCCCGATACTTGACCGACTGCGATAACGTCCATCGTTTGTTCCAAGTTAGTGAGATGACGTGCCATTTCATCGTACCAAACCGCTAACACCAAACCAAACGTAATAGGCTCACCATGTATCCCGTGAGAGCGTCCAACTACCAAAGTCATTTTGTGTTCTATTGCGCGGAGTTTAATCGACTCCATCACCATTTTGACATCTTCTATAATAAGGGCCAATGAATCTCTCATCTGTAATGCAACAGCGGTATCCACTGTATCCGAACTTGTCATCCCGTAATGGAACCAACGGCTCTCTTCACCTAGCGTTTCAGAAACGGATGTTGTAAAGGCAATCAGATCATGTCGTGTGACCGCTTCGATCTCATCAATACGCTCAACACTAAATCCTGCATTAGCTACAATCTTTGCAGCATCTTCATCCGGAATCAATCCCAATTTATTCCATGCTATAACAACTGCTTTTTCAACGTCGAGCCATGCTTGATATTTAGCTTGGATGCTCCACTTGGATTTCATCTCTTCTCTACTGTAACGATCTACCATATTATGCTCCCTTGATATGCTAAAATGCGTATCTATTATTATAAATTTAGTCTATCCAACCATCGCTTATAAAGGAATATATTTTGCCCTTCGTTATTAAAAAACTACACGCACCTACCCGTCAAAAAGCTATTTTATTTTTGATTCGTGAATTGGGTCTTGGGCAACCTGAAGCTCAGCGTCTTATTGCCAAAGGTCGCCTTTCTCAAAATGGAATTGTTATGAGTAATCAAATGGGATTTATTGAAGGTGATTTCGATTTCATTTGTTTTGAGCCATTATCACGCGGTCTTCCTGCCACCTTTGTTGCTCCTGATTTTGCTGTTTATGACAAACCAAGTGGTGTGTTAGTTCATCCCCAAAGTCGCAGAACCGCCTATTCACTCAACGATGAAATCAAACATCGGTTTGGACACGACGCGAACGTCACCCACCGAATTGACCAAGAGACAAGCGGTTTGGTCCTTGCTTCTCGTAACAAAGAGAGTGAGACTGTTTTAAAACTGCTGTTTGAAAATCGTCAAATAACCAAGCGTTATTTAGCAATGGTACATGGTCATCTCGAACATCCAATGGATATTCAAGAACCGCTATTACGCAAAGAGGATCCAAGCACTTTGGTGCGTATGGTGGTTAAGGTTCATCCTGACGGTAAAGCTTCTCGAACCTTCATCAAGCCTCTACAATACTTTCCTGAACGTAATATGACCCTCGTAGAGGCATCTCCCTTTACCGGTCGTACCCATCAAATACGGGTTCATTTGTTTCACGTGAAACATCCAATCGTGGGTGACCCCATCTATGGTCAAGAAGAAGCGGACATTGTCAAATTCTTGGATAAAGAGATAACTGCGGAAGAACGATTAAGCAAAGGTGGAGCAAGTCGATTGCTCCTGCATGCACACAGTTTGGAGTTTGAATATGAAGCAACTCCCTTTCATATTGTTTCTCAAGAGGATTTTATTTCAACGTGTTTTGAGGCGATGGGCGTTTCCCCGTCATTCCGTGCTACGACACGGAATCCAATATAATAAATGGATCCCGTATCAAGTACGGGATGACGACTGATTATATTTCTCTCATATACCGCTGACGTTTTGCCTCTTTTATTTTCCGAACATCGACCACAATATACCCGTCAATACAGTTGTTAAAATCCACGTCTATTCCGAAATCCATAAATTCTACCCCACCCTCTTCACACAATTCAGTGTATTGTTTATAGAGTGTTGGGACACTGAGATCGAAAGTTTTGAGATAGTTTTTTAATCTTTTAAAGTCTTCATTGTAATCATCGCCCTTAAAAAATTCCGAAAATTCTAAGCTGACAAATTCTGAAAGACGATACGGTGATTTTGCCCTCAGCATCGTATGGTCGCTTCCAAAATAGTGCGAATAAAAATAGACCAAAGCATCTTGCGCACTTTGTGGAAAACTGCCTGATAAACTAACGGGTCCAATCATATATTTAATATGCGGATTATGACTGAGATAGGCACCGATACCTTGCCACAAATAATCCAATGCTCTGCTTCCCCAATATTTCGGCTGAACAAAACTGCGTCCCAATTCAATCGCATCCTCAAGTATGGGATCAAATGAATTGTGCATATCACTCAATTCGTTGAGATACAGTCCCTCTTTTCCAAGCCACGATAATATCCAGCCACATTCACCGATACGGTATGCACCAACGACTTCAAGATCGTCATCATCCCACAATACCAGATGATGATAATAGCGGTCATATTCGTCAATATCTCGTGATTTACCACTCCCTTCTCCGACTTTACGAAATGAATATTCACGCAAACGTCCAATTTCATTAATCAAATTAGGAGCATTATCGTGTTCGATTAAATAAATTTGTTTGTTGTCACTCGTCGTACCCAGTCGTTCTCCTCTCTTTAATTCCTGACGGATATCTTGTCGCGACAGGGGATGAGCGATTGAACTTTCGGTGGGATAAATACCGTTCTTTCCTTTTCCAAGCCTCAATAAATGTTTTCGAAACATGCGTGCATGATGTCTTTCATTCATAGCGGAATCATTAAATGCTCTAGGATTAATGATTTCCCCTATTTTAAACTCAAATGCTTGGTTCTTGGCAGCAAACATCTCATGACTGAGTAAAAGCGTTCCTAGAGGCTTATAGAGCCATGAGGCCGCGTAAAAAAGAGAACTGTTTCGTGCTTTGACGTAAATAGGTAAAATAGGTGTTGAGTTTCGTTTAGCAAACTTTATAAATCCACCTTTCCATCCCCCTTCTCTTAAACCAAAAAATCCTGCACGCGACACTTCTCCGCTTGGAAAAAATATGACAGCCTCTTCTGCTTGAAGCGCCAAATCAATTTGACGTAATGCCTGTTTGGAAACTTTTTCATTCATGTTATCAACACTGATTAAAAACTCTTTGAGTTGAGGAATAGATGAGAGCATTTTATTGGCAACGATTTTTACTTTTTTATCCGTTCGTACACTTGAAACCATTTGGATCAACGTTAAAGCATCCAATGCACCCAATGGATGATTGGCTACAATAATAACTTTTCCCAATGCAGGAACATTTTCAATTTCGCGATGTATTACTTTATAGGATACATTTAAGTGTTTTAGGGCGACATCGATAAATTCTAAACCACTTTTTGATTTGTGCAATTCCATAAAAGCATTAATAGAGTTTTCATGTATTAATAAGCGGGTTAACCCAACAATCGATTTAGAAATTATTTCCGGATATTTAAATAAAGAAGGATGTTCATTTTTAAGCAGTGTTTCAACATTAACCATAGCGTAGACCCTTTAAAAGGTTTGAGATACAGCATGGTAAATTATGTTAATTTCAATTGTGTTACACCACGATTACCTCTTGATTACAATAATAAAATAGACTGCGATGTGAATAACTTTTTACAACATCGACTTAATCTTAGCCAAAACGTTTATTAAGATTCATTATCCCTTTGAAAGTCCCTATTTTAGGGCTTTTAAAGAGAATGAAACAATTTATGATTCAGGATAAATTTATCTAAAATATTTCTTAAATAGGTAAAAATTATAGGAATTATAATGAAAAAATTTCATTTTTATTCACACCTCACTCACAGTGTGAATATTACACATTTTTTAAAAAAATAGTCTATTTTTGAAATTTTCAGAAGATTATAAGGTGCTATTTTTGAATTCCAAGTATTTTTTTAATTGTTACTACAACTTAAATAAATTAAGACTCTCTAAGACTCTTTCGATACACTTCTAATCAAACGGTCTCCCTGGTGTGTTGACCGTTTACTTTTATTTTTTCTCTGCTTTTTTGATTCACTTCCAATTTTACTCTTTGTGCATGAGTTATCGCTACTGCCATCGCATCGGTTATATCCAACGGTTTTATTTCTTTTGTTATTCCCAAAATTTGTTTGACCATAAATGCAACCTGCTCTTTTGCCGCTTTTGCTTTTCCGGTCAATGCTTTTTTAACTTGCAATGCTGTGTATTCTGCAAACATTCCGTGCTCTTGTAAAATTTTGAGCATTATGGCTCCACGAAATTGTGCCAGTTTTAAAACGCTTTTGGGATTATGGGCGTAAAATATATCTTCCATCGCCACTTCATCGATCGTATGTGTTTTAAACAATTGTTCAATCGCTTCAACGACTTGCGGAATTTGAAACTGCAATCCTTCACTTTTCATTTTGATAAGCCCGGCTTCAACCAGTTTGAATTTTTGACCCTCAATTTTTATAAGTGCGTAACCGCAATTACGTGTTCCCGGATCTATTCCTAAAATTACCATATCACTTCCAATCATCTTATAAAAACTTATTCACACCCGTGAATATCCTTATTCACATTTATACATTCCCTAATTATAGGCTAATATTGGTATTATTCTCAATACTATTCACATATACAGGAAACAAGATGGCGAACATTGGCAGCATGGTATTACAGATGCTTAAAAATGAAATTAGTGAAGTTGATTACACTCGCTACATAAAACAAATTCATTTTAATGAAGAAGAATCAAAAAGTAACAGTGTTGTTTTTACCGCCCCGAATCCATTGATTGCCAACTGGATACGAACAAAATACTCTGACAAGATTTCCCATCTTTTTGAAATTAAAACAGGAGTAAAACCTTCTGTTGCTATTAATGTTAAAACCCTTACTGCAACTTCGTCAAATCAATCAGCTCCTGTTTTACCGGCTCACACTGATAAAATACCCCAAACCCTTCTTAATCCCTCTTATACCTTTGATAATTTTGTGGTTGGAGGATCAAATAATTTTGCTTACGTTGCCGCAAAAAATGTAAGTGAAAAACCGGGAATTGTTTACAATCCTCTTTTTATCTACGGTGGTGTTGGATTGGGGAAAACCCACTTGATGCAAGCCGTTGGAAACGTGATGTTAGCGCAGGGTAAAACCGTCATTTATACCTCGGTTGAACAGTTTTTAAATGATTTTATGCGCCATCTTACCAACAAGACCATGGACCGTTTCAAAGACAAGTACCGTAAATGTGATGTCCTGCTTATCGATGACATCCAATTTTTAAGCAATAAAAATCAAATTCAAGAAGAATTTTTCCATACATTTGACGCCCTGCGCAATGAAAACAAGCAAATCATTATAACTTCCGACAAACACCCTAAAAAAATTGCAGGTCTCGAAGAACGACTAAAAAGCCGTTTTGAATGGGGTTTGGTTGCGGACATTCAGCCTCCTGAACTTGAAACAAAAATTGAGATCATCAAGAAAAAATGTGAGATCAATCGGGTTAAACTCGACAAAGAAGTGATTAACTACATTGCAACCATTATTGAGAACAATACGAGAGAAATTGAGGGGATTTTATCGAAACTCAACGCCTATTCTCAACTAATGGGAGTTGATATCAATATCGAATTTACCCGAAACGTTCTCAAAGAACAAATGGCAGAAAAACGGCTTAATATTACCATCGATACCATCGTAGAAATTGTTTCCAAAGAACTTAATGTCAAATCAACCGAGATTCGTTCAAAAAGCCGTAATAGCAATATTGTCTATGCAAGACGTATCGCTATTTATCTCTCTCGCAATCTTACTCCCAATTCCATGCCTCAACTTGCTCATTATTTTGGGATGAAAGATCATACCGCAGTCAGTCATACCATGAAAAAGATTCAAGAAATAATGAAAAACGATGAAGATTTTAAAATTAAAGTAGAAGAACTTTCCAATAAAGTTTCATCCTTAACCAGTGAATAAAATTCCATTTGTAATGGGGTTTTAAAAAGGCTATAATTCGTATAGGTGAATGAATGTGAATGAAATCACTTCAGTTAGTCACCCTAATTCACCCCAGTAGTAAGGGATAGAATGTCCTTTTTCACACATTCACACCCCCTTATTACTACTATTACAATTACTTACTTATAAATAATAAGGAGAAACGTTATGAAAATAACCATTGATAAATCGGTTTTAGAAAACATCTTGCTCCACTTGCAACCTTTTTTAGAAAAAAAAGATACCTCACAAATTACCTCTCATATTTGTTTAAGTACCGATGGACGAGTATTAACCGCAAGAGCTACCGATTATGAAATAGGTCTTAGTCTTCAAACCCATGCTCATACCGTAGAAGAACCCGGATCTATTACGGCTAACGGTAAAAAATTATTGGATATTATCCGTATATTAAAAGATGAAGAACTCGAACTTGAACTGATTAAAGATCATCTTCATATTCGCCAAAAACGATAACTTTAAATTACCTACCTACAAAAGCAGTGAATTCCCCTCTTTTCCTTCCATCGAGGATAAACCTAATATCACAATTAATTCACAGCTCTTAATGGAGTCACTTAAAAAAATTACTCCAGCCGCTGACACCAACAATCCAAAATTTGAACTCAACGGTGCTCTTATTGATATCAAAAGCAATCAAATCAACTTTGTTGCAACAGATACAAGACGACTAGCACTTGTCCATATCGACAATCAAAATGATGAAGAACTTTCTATTATTGTTCCAAAAAAAGCGATTATAGAAATTCAAAAACTTTTTCTTGAAAATATTGAAATTTACTATGACAACACGCATCTAGTGATTAAATCTGAAAACTCTCTTTTCTTTACAAAACTTATAAACGGTAAATTTCCTGATTACACACGTATTATTCCCAGAGAGTGTGCCCGTACGATTACTTTGCCAAAAGTAGCTATTATCAGTGCTATCAAACAAATCACGACGATTTCTAATGATTTGAAGCTTACTTTTACTCATGATTCAATTTTATTTGAAAGTTTAAGTGATGATAATATTGAAGCCAAAACAGCAATAGAAATCGAGAATGGATTTGATTCACCATTTATTCTAGCCATCAACAGCCGCTATATTTTAGATTTCTTGGGACAAATCACTACCAATGATTTTACGCTCGAAGCCAATGAATCCAATCAACCTTTTGTTCTTAAAAGTGATAATTTCAAAACAATTGTAATGCCGATTGTTATTTAAAAAAACCTCGTCATTCCGTGCTACGACACGGAATCTAAAAATATAAATAGATCCCGTATTAAGTACGGGATGACAATACTTTCTTCTTCCAATTTTCACAAAATTTCCTTTTTAACTTATTTACGGTAAAATAAAGCCATTAAACACGCAAATTCGTGGGAGCAATTATGGAAAATTACGGTGCCAGCAATATTAAAGTCCTAAAAGGTCTCGAAGCAGTCCGAAAACGTCCAGGGATGTACATCGGTGATACAGGTCACAGAGGGCTTCATCACCTTATCTATGAAGTGGTTGACAACTCCATCGATGAGGCAATGGCTGGGCATTGTGATACGATAAACGTTACTTTAACAAAAAAAGGGACGGCTATCGTTTCCGACAACGGACGCGGTATCCCGACAGATATACATCCGGGTGAGGGAATTTCTGCTGCAACGGTTGTTTTAACCGTATTGCATGCTGGTGGAAAGTTTGACAAAGATACCTATAAAGTTTCCGGCGGTCTGCACGGGGTAGGGGTTTCTGTTGTTAATGCGCTGAGTAGTGATTTGAAAATGACCATTTATCGTGAAGGTCAAATTTTTGAGCAAGATTTTAAATGTGGTATTCCTCAAGAACCTCTTGTTGCGATAGGAACAAGCCGTAAAAAAGGGACAACGATTGAGTTTTCTCCCGATCCTTCTATTTTTACCGAAACCATAACTTTTGATTACGACTATTTGGCTAAACGCTTTAAAGAACTTGCCTATCTCAATCCTCGTATCACCATCAAATTTAAAGATGAACGCAACGGTGCGGATAATACCTATCATTTTGAAGGTGGTATTACTCAATTCGTTTCGGATATGAATAAAAAAGTAGTTGTTGCAACTCCGTATGAATTCAATGAAAAAATCGAAGATATCGAGATGGATATTGCCATCATGTACAACGATACATACGAAGAAAAAATGTATACGTTTGTCAACAATATCAATACCCCAAACGGCGGTACGCATGAAGCAGGTTTTCGTGCGGGGCTGACTCGTGTTATCTCAAACTACAACAAACAAAACGGAAATGCCAAAGAAAAAGATATTCCACTCTCTGGGGAAGATGTTTCTGAGGGACTTATTTGTGTTGTTTCCGTTCGTGTTCCTGAGCCACAGTTTGAAGGTCAAACCAAAGGAAAATTGGGAAATACCTACGTTCGTCCATTGGTACAAAAAGTCACCTACGAACGATTGACCAAATATTTCGAAGAAAATCCACTTCAAGCCAAAGTTATTATTCAAAAAGCACTAATGGCAGCACGCGGGCGTGAAGCGGCTAAAAAAGCACGTGAACTGACCCGTCGTAAAGATGCGATGACTGTAGGAACATTACCGGGTAAACTTGCGGATTGTCAGAGTAAAGATCCGGCTATTAGCGAATTGTATCTGGTGGAAGGGGACTCAGCGGGCGGTTCGGCTAAACAAGGGCGTGACCGTGTTTTCCAAGCGATTTTGCCACTCAAAGGTAAAATTCTCAATGTAGAAAAATCTCGTTTGGATAAAATTTTAAAATCCGAAGAGATTACCAACATGATTACCGCACTCGGATGCGGAATCGGTGAAGAATTTAATGAAGCAAAACTGCGTTACCACAAAGTTATCATCATGACCGATGCTGACGTTGACGGTAGTCATATTCAAACTTTGTTATTAACATTTTTCTTCCGTTATCTTCCTAAAATCGTCGAAAATGGTTATCTTTATCTCGCACAACCGCCATTGTATCGTTACAAAAAAGGTAAAAAAGAGATCTATTTTAAAGATGATCGTGTTATGAATGCCTTTTTGATTGAAAACGGTATAGAAGCATTAGAAATGGATAATCTTAACGTCGGCGTCAATGATTTGGTCTCTTTCTTCAAAATGGTCGATCATTATCGTAGTACTCTCGATGCATTAGAGCGTCGTTATGCGTTGGTCGATTTGATCCGTTATTTCATCGAAAACCCTGATCTTATTGCTCTTTCACTTACAGATCTTTATACTCCCGTTGAAGCATTTTTAAATGCTCAAGGATACAATATCCTTAGTAAAAGCGTTAACGATGAAGATATGCATCTGTTTGTTCAAACCAAAGAGGGTCTTGAAGAGCTTCATGTTAATGATGAGTTGTTTGCCTCTCCTCATTTTGCGGAAGCCAATTATATTTTCCGTAAAATTCAAGATTGGAATTTACCGTTAGAGGGAGATTTGCTTCAACTCTTAACCAGTATTACGGATTACGCAAAGAAAGGCTCTTATATCCAACGATATAAAGGTCTAGGGGAAATGAATCCTGAACAGCTTTGGGAAACGACTATGACACCTGAAAACCGCGTATTGCTGCGTATTACGGTTGATGATGCCGAATCGGCGAGTGAATCATTTAACCTCTTTATGGGGGATGATGTCGAACCACGTCGTAACTACATTGAAACACACGCAAAAGATGTTAAACATTTGGACATTTAACCTGTGTCTTTTTATACTGAAGAAATAGAACGGTCTCATCGCTTTGTCTTAGCATTGCGGATGGGACTGCCTATCTTCTTGCTTAGTGTCGTCTCTATTTTTATCCTTTTTTTACAACCATTGGTTACTTTTACTTCACTTATTTTTCTTATTTTTTTGTTACTTGCGATTGCCGTCTATTTTATTTTCTTTCTGATTAATCAAAGTGCCTATGAAGCCATTACGGATTCTATAACACACACCTTTAGTATTGAGTATTTTACAAAACTTTTTTACCGTTGGAGAGTGAGAAATACACTAACTGTTGCAATGATTAGTATTGATAATCTTACGATGATCAATGAAAAATACGGTATAAAAAATGGTAATACGGTTTTAATTGAAACCGTGCATCTAATAAACGAATTTTTCGCGTCTAAAGAGATAAAAAAACTCCCTGTTTGTCGGTATAAGGGTGGAGATTTTATTGTAGTGTTTAAGGGTGAAAAAGAAAAAATCATTCCATTAATCGAACTTTTTTTGGCTAAATATCAAGAATATAATATCAACGAGATGGAAATTCGCCTCTCGTCTGTTTTACTTGATACCACCCACGTGAAAATTTTTAATGAAATTTTAACCCGTTTATATGAACTTCAATACGCCTCCTCGGATAAAAAAACGGTCAGTGATGATGATGAAATAATGCCGGCTGAACTGGAACAATCAGTTTTAGACGCCTTGACTTATCAACGATATTCGATTGCAACACAAACGGTTGTGTGTGAAAATAATCTAATGTCTGAGGTAACGGTTAAGATGGTCAATAATGAGGGAGGACTTATTCACCAAAGCCGTTTTATTCCTCTTTTAAATCGGTTAGGAAAAATGCGTGAATATGAGAGTCACCTTTTAGAAATTGTGGCAAAAATGGCAGTAGAGTCGCCGAATTTGTATGTGATTTCGCTCTCTGCAGTTATTCTACGCAATGGGTTGTTTTTTCAGCATGCACTTGAAGTTTTACAGCGTTATCCTGAGGCTAAAAACAAAATAATAATTTTATTTGAAGAGAAAGAATATTTTCCGCAAATAAAGCGATTTCGGGAACAGATTGCTCAATATCGTGCCGTTGGATACAAAATAGGACTCGATAAATACGGTGGAAATCATATTACTATGATGTATTTAAAAGAATTTCATGTTGATTTTATCCACTTTGATATTCTTTATGCACGCCATATTATGGAAGAAAAATATCAAAATATACTCCAAGGATTGAACATTACAGCTCATTTATGCGGAGCAGTGACATGGATCAGCATGATAGAGGATGCCCAAGCTGACGGAATTGCAAAAAAACTTAAAATTAATTGCCGACAGGGAAATTACCACGGTAAAATAACACTAAAGGAAGAAGAATGAAATACGGCGAAAAAATAGTAGAAAATTTTGACATTGAAAAAGATTTTGAGATCTGGCCCAATATCCATGAACATGATTATGTCGTAAAAGTGACATTGCCGGAGTTTACGTGTCTTTGTCCTCGCAGCGGATATCCGGATTTTGCGACGATTACGATCGAATATACACCCGATAAGTGGGTTGCTGAACTCAAAGCCATTAAACTCTATATTAATTCATTCAGAAACCGCCATATTTCGCACGAAAATGGTGCAAATGAGATCTACAGTCTATTTGAAAACAAAATCGCTCCTAAGCGCTTAAAAGTCGTTGCAGATTATTATCCCAGAGGGAATGTTCATACGGTGATCGAGATTGATAGCCAGATGATGGGGAAATGATTCGGCTTAATAGCCGAATATTATTTAAAAGTCGGGATGAAAATTATCTGAATTTAGCGGTGACGATCAAAAATTAAAAATAGCATCCATCTCTTCTTCGCTGACTTCAATCGGTGGTTGAGTTAAGGATTTAATGGTCTCCATGTCTGCTCGCATAGAACGATTCATAAAGTTTATTTCTGCTCCTCCGTAAATAAATAATATTTTTACCCATCGTTCAAAATTGCGGGCAAATCCTTCGATAACACCGATCTGATCGTTACTCAAACCAACAAAATCTTCTTTGTTTTGATTAATCATCATAGAAAACTCACTCATAATAAGCGCCATATCTTCTACTTCTTCGTAGTGATTTAATGTGACTGCAATCATTGAGAAATACGATCTTAGACGTATTAATACATCGTTTGTTAATGAGGTATGAAATGCGTCGTAGAGATGGGTATTTAAATCTTCAGACAGCTCTATAAGCTCATGCAGATCATTGCTCTCCATAAAGGTGTAGGGGGGAATATTTTCGGTTGATTCCGATATTTGAATGCGAGAGAGCAGTTGGGTGATTCGTAGCTCTTCTTCCTCTTTTTTTTCGTTTAAAACAGGCTTATATAATCTAACCGTTATTCGTTTAGCATCATAAGCAAGCTCTACACCTCGTTTTTCCCAGTGTTCACGAACAAATAGGATAAACGCTTTATTCCAAACCGTAAAATAATAATATTCATCGCTTTGTTCAACGATAATCTCAAAAAATATTTCAGTAAAATTGCGCAAAAAGCGCTCGGAGAGTTCATACAGGCTAACAAAAAAAGGATAGGTTTTAGATTCTTCGTGGGCATGAGCTGTGATGATGTATTCCCACAGCTGATTTAAGTCTTCTTCGTCGGTTATAGAAATAACGTGTTTGACGGCATAGACCGCTTTGTCTTCGAAAACATTGATAATTTTTTGTTTTCTTCGCATTTTAATCGATTATGGTGCAGAGATGGTCGGGAGATTTTTTTGCATTTTTTTTCTCTATGGCAAAAATCTTTTGCAGCTGCTCTGCTGAATGGATGGAAGAAGCGTCTTTTTTGTAAACAATTACCGCACTGACGTTAAGCATCTCAAACTCTCTGATTTTTCCTTCACGGTCTTCGGCAATAATGGATCCGCGTGCGCGATCTTCAGAACTGTAAAATTCACGAACATCCTCTCCAAACCGGAAAATAAGTTCTCGTGTCCGCGTACAAAATTCCTGAAACATTGTCTCGTTTTTGATGGCTGATCCTGCGAAAAAATCATCCCCGCCGATGTGACCGATAAAATATTCATTGAGAAAAATTTTGTGCATCAATTCGGCAAACAATACAATTACCCGATCACCATTACGAAATCCATAGTGGTCATTGTAGGGTTTGAAGTGATCAAAATCAAAATAGCAAAAAGCATTGGGACCATTGGAATCAAATGCTTGGGCAATATGTTCGTTAATCATAAAATTTCCCGGCAGTCGGCTGAGTGGATTTTGATCGCGCGCTCGGATCAAATTGCGTTCATGCACCGCTTCAATCATCACACGGGCACTCAGGTAACCGATGTATTTGGAGGACTCAATCACCAAAACCCCAGGGGCGTGATCATGAAGTGAAAAAAGTTCTACTATGGTTTCCAGCGGCATTTTTACATCTACGACGGGAATTCTTTCTAAATAGGTTTCGATAATCGAAAAGTTAGAGGAGATGTTTTGGATTAATGATTGACCAAAAGGGGAGTAAATAATTGATTTAAGCCGATGTTCGTGAATAATCCCTACGGGCAGTCCTTGATTATCAACAACAGGAATGAGAAAAAGCTCAGGATCTCCGTTAAATACTCCCAGTAAAGTTTCCATGGAATCACTAATTGTGACCGCTTTTAAAACTTCCAATCGCTTTTGTATAATGGCTTGATCACCGGATATTCGCTTTTCTGATAAAGAAAGGGTATGGACATGGGAATATTTTAGGGTTAATTCTTTACAGTCAAGAGTAGGGTACTGTATAAAATATCCCTGTACCATATGGCATCCTATCTCTTTGCAGACTAAAAGTTCCCCTACGGTTTCTACACCCTCAGCAACAACACGACATCCCATCAAGGTAGAGAGCTGAACCATCTGTCGTGCCAAAAGCTTTTTCTTGGGATCGCTGTCGACATCACTTAGAAAAAATCGATCGATTTTGATAATATTGGGGGTCGTGTGATAGAGCATTTTGTATCCGGACTGACCGATTCCAAAATCATCAATCGCTACACAAAAACCTTCATGGCGATAATGCTTCATGAGTTCTATAAAATGGTCCAGATTTCCTATCTCATCGCGTTCTGAGAGTTCAAAAACGATACTTTTATGATCCAAGCCGTACCGTTTTAATAATCGAGAGGTATTTCCTTTTGAAAAATCGGACATAGACAAGAGACGATTGTCAAGATTGTAAAAAAGTTTGATTTGGGAGCGAAAGCCAATGGTGCAAAATTTTTTGATCACCTTTTCACGAAGAGCAAGATCGAACGTGTATAAGATGTTTTCCTCAAATAAACGGTCAAAAAAAGCCCCAATTGACTCGAAGCCAAGTGTGTCTGTCCCTCGCAAGAGCGCTTCTACCCCAAATAATTCACCGGAGTGAATATCAACAATAGGCTGAAATGCCACATCTAAAACTTCAAGATAGCGTTCATAAAAGGGGTGCAAAGGTTCCATGTTTAAGAGTATAAAACTCAAATATAACCTAAAGGTTACAAAAAAAGATATTTTATAAAAATCTGTAACTGCTTTGTAATAACGTTACATTATATTTACGTTCAAAATTGCTTATATAGGATATAGGATGAAAAAATTATTTCTTCTCATTCCCGTCGGATTGTTAGCCACGACGGGATTATTGTGGATGAACGCAGACTACAGCGTACCCCCAAAGAGTGCAAAGGCGTCGGTTGAAGCACTGCCTGAAAATTCTGTGAAGCTGTTTGGCCTTAGTGAACATGCTGTCCGTCAAGTTGTCCGTTATGGAGATGAAAAATCACTTTCTTCTTTTAAGATTTCTATGGATGCGCTTGATGCGTCACTGTTAAAATATAAGCCGCTTAGATTTGAGATAAAGAGTGTCCAAAGTTTGATTTCTCAATACGAACAAGACGGTAAAGTGTTAACCAAGAGCGCTGAGGCGTATTCTCAAAAACTTCATACTTACAGTGACTTTGAACAGAGAAAAGAGAAAAGTTTTTCTCTCTCTTTGGAGCAAATCGGTTTGTATAAGCTCAAAACAGCATTGATGGATTTGAATCAAGCAAGGATTGAGTATATCAAGGAGCCATCACCGGAAGCTCAAGAAAAATATGAAATGCATTTTCTGGATATGAAAACAATCATTACGGAGCTCTATCTTGATAGCGTTATTGAGGAGCCTTTGTTTGCTTACCTTGATAATCACAAAAACTATTTTAACGCAATATCTTCCATCTATCAAGCAGCGGGATTTGAGTGTGTTGCCCGCTTACGCACGAACGGCTATGCGATCAAATCACAGTTACAACTTCTCCCTCAACTGTAATCTTTGACCTTAGCGCAGGAACTCGTAGAGACCCATAACGATCTCTACGGCGATCAAGACAATGATAATCCACTCCAAAAATTCACTTTTTTTATGGTTGATGATGTCCATTACGAGCATTACATCTTCTTTTATTTGAGAAAGTTTGGAGAGGGCTATTTCATGGCGATCATCGAGTTCCAGTACAAAGGCTAGGCGATTATAGAGGGCTTCAGCCTCTTCCTCATCCCATAAAATATTGGGCTTATCTAGTAGTAGCAGATTGCTCACCATATCATGACGGGTGAGGGCGAGCTGTGCTGCAAATTGCATTAAATGGGAGCGTCTGGAAATCGAAAAGGTATGAATGGATTCGACAATACGACGACTGCCTACAAAGAGTGTGTCCAGACGCTTTTCATAGTGCTCTAAGCCAACACTTTGAGAGATGGCAAGGGCAATGACGTTGAGGGTAAGCGGTGATGTGTCTCGCAGTGTTATGGCTTCATTGCTTATCTCAAACGTTTTTATCATGTCTGGATCAATAAGGATAGGATAGTCTTGGGTGATGAGATGTTCTTCATCCAAAGAGATCTTTAGCAGGGCAAGTGCCTCTAAAATCTCTTGTTTTTCTTCTGAGATGAGGGTGAGTACTCCAAAGGGGGACAAAACGACATGATACTTTTGATTATGTCCGTAATAGCCGTTTTCTACCCCTTTGCTCAAGGTCAAATCAAGAGAATATTGTAGTGTTTTGGCGCTTAGAGCTCGAGGAAGATAAAGGGAGAGAAGATTCATAATAGCCTCTTTTATCGGTGAAAAATGGGGTATATCACCCAAATTTTCCTGTAATGTATTCTTGTGTCAATTTTTCTTTCGGCGTGACAAACAATTCTTCGGTTTGACCAAGCTCAATGAGTTCGCCCAAATACATAAATCCAGTGTAATCGCTTACGCGTGCTGCTTGCTGCATGTTGTGGGTAACGATAATTATACTCACCCGTTCTTTGAGTTCGATGACGAGTTTTTCGATTCCCTGTGTAGAGAGAGGGTCAAGCGCTGAGGTGGGTTCATCAAAGAGCAATACTTCAGGTTCTACGGCGATAGCGCGAGCGATACACAATCGTTGCTGCTGACCTCCTGAGAGACCGTTGGCATCGTGCTTGAGACGATCACTTACTTCTTTCCAGATAGCGGCATCTTTGAGTGCCTTTTCGACACGGTCGTTTAGTTCCGTTTTGTTTTTCATTCCTTGGAGGCGCAATCCGTAGGCAACGTTATCAAAAATGGACATCGGAAATGCGGTCGGTTTTTGGAAAATCATCCCGATTTTAGTACGGAGATGAATCAAGTCCTCTTTCGGGGTCAAAATATTGCGCCCTTCAAACTCGATTTCACCCGCATAGGTATTACCCGGATACAAATCGTGCATACGGTTAAAAGAGCGTAAAAGCGTCGTTTTACCGCATCCTGATGGTCCGATAAGCGCTGTGATGGAATGCTTGGCGATGGGCATCGTCACTTTTTTTAAACTTGGAGCCGGAGCACCTTTGTAAGTAAATTCAAAATCGCGTACGTGAAGTGCACATTCTTCTTTGATATCAATGATGCTTGCCATGGTTATTTCCCTTTTTTTCCGGCGAATAAGATTATTCGTCCTAATATATTTAAACCTAAAATGAACATAGAGAGGATGAAAGCCGCTGCCCATCCCAGTTGCTGCCAATCTTCATACGGACTGATTGCATAGTTGAAAATTGTCACCGTCAGTGAGGGCATTGCCGCATTTAGATCGGTGGTGAAAAAGTTATCGTTAAACGAGGTAAAGAGCAAAGGCGCTGTTTCTCCTCCGACGCGGGCAATTCCTAACAGTACGCCGGTTAAAATTCCTGCTTTGGCACCGCGATAGACGACGTCTTTAATCACTTTGTATTTAGGAGCTCCCAATGCAAAAGCGGCTTCTCGAAGTGTCCCCGGTACCAGTTGCAGCATATCGTCAGTGGTGCGCAAAATAATCGGTATCATGATAATCGCCAAGGCAATAGCTCCTGCCCATGCGCTGAAATGTCCCATCGGCATAACGATGATGGCATAGACAAACGCTCCGATAACGATGCTGGGTGCGGACATCATAATATCGCTGATATCGCGGATGGTATGAGCAAGTTTGGAGTTTTTGCCGTATTCGCTCAAATAAGTACCGGCTAAAATTCCCAACGGAACACCGATAAATGTTGCCAATCCTACCAAGATGAGCTGACCTACTAATGCATGCTTAAGACCACTGTCCTCATATCCCGGAGGTGCACCTTCGTAAATGAAGATATTCCAGTTAAGGGCGCTCATCCCCTTCATCACCAACACACCCAAAATCCAAAATAAAAAGGCAAGAGCGATGATGGCGCTAAGAGCTGAAAAGCCCAAGGCGATTTTATTGATAAGAATCCGTTTTTGTACCGCAGTCATTAGGCTCTCCTAGCTTTTCGTAAAAAGTAAAATTTCGCAATCGCGATGACGACGAAACTCATGATGAGCAATGTGAGTGCCAAACCAAAAAGACTTGAGAAATACAGTGACGAATCGGCTTCGGTAAACTCATTGGCGAGCGTGTCCGGAATCGACGTTGTCGGGTCAAGAATACTGCCGGGGACTTTGTGAACGTTCCCCATAACAAACGTGACCGCCATGGTTTCACCAATCGCACGACCAAGCGCCAAGATAAGAGAACCGATGATTCCTGCTTTGGCATACGGGATGATAACGTCTTTGATAACGTCCCATTGAGTACCGCCTAGTGCATACGCCGATTCTTTGAGGATATCGGGGGTGGTGTTCATCGCATCTCGAGTAACCGCTGCCATAAACGGCAAAATCATAATCGCCAAAACGATTCCCGCCGCGAGAAGTCCAATCCCCATACCGCCAAAAAGATCACGGATAATGGGGACAAAATAAAACAATCCCCACATCCCGTAAATGACCGAAGGGATAGCTGCTAGAAGCTCGACGCTGACACCAAAAAAGCTTTTGACTTTGTCATGAGCAATTTCGCTGAGGAATATGGCGACCCCAATCGCGACGGGGACAGCGAGAAGCATTGCCAATAAGGTCGAAATGACTGAGCCGATAATGGCTGCTTTCGCACCAAATTTATCGAGATTTGGCGCCCATTCATCCTGAGTAATGAAATCCAAACCAAAGGTGTGCATCGCTTCAAGAGACTGATTGAACAAGACCGTAAAAATCCACGCCACGATGACGAGGATCAGTAGGGCACTGAAGCGGGTGAAGTTGAAAAAGATTTTATCGATCATGCAGTGCCTTGCCAAGAAAATGTAAGCAATTATATTACATTATGATTACATTTTTGTTACCAAATACTCTTTTAGCCATCTAAGTGCCTCTTTATGGGTGAAAAACTCTTGATTGAGCTGCGCTTCATAGGCGCTGTCTAAGATTATTTTAAACGCTTTTGAGGGGGTAAGACCAAGGGCAATCAAATCACGACCCATGAGGAGAGGTTTAGGCGCAGAGCGTAAAACACCCAACTTTTTAGCGAGAGAATAAAGCCACTCCCCCGCTTTAAAATGTTCGGGGGCAAAGCCTCTCCCAAGCACGTCAGCTTGAGATACAAGAATGAGTTCTTCGATGCATACACGAGTGCTTAGGTGAAGAATATCGGGAATTGTGGCACTGTTTTCGTAGAATTTTCGCACCTTTCCGTGATAACGGATGAGCGGGATAACGTCATCTCGGAGAGCGTGTTCGTCGGTGATTTTTTCTAAAAATATTTTTGCAATTTCTACCCCTGCTTTGGCGTGTTTAGGGGCATTGATTTCGCCATTATTGATGATAGTGGTTGTGGGTTTAGCACAATCGTGTAATAACATGGCAAACATTCGTGTTAGGTCGCGTTTAGAGTCGCCTGTGCGTAACGTTGCCATTACGTCTAGGGTCATAAGGGTATGCTTCCATACGTTTCCCTCTGAATGCGTTAGCGGGTCTTGAGGAGTATGTTCAAACAAATCCAGTGGTGAGAAAAAAGGAAGAGCACCCATTTCGCGTAAGAATTCCATTCCGATGGAGGGCTTGGGGGCAAGAAGAAACAGTTTTTTAAACTCTTCAAAAATTCTCTCTTTGGGCAGCTCTTCAAGCGCACCCTCTGCAATCATCTTTTTACAAAGATTTAACAGTACAAGATCGCATGTCAGATCAAAACCTGTCTCTTATACACATCTCCGAGCCCACGAGACGCTCAT
>JAGXHZ010000083.1 GCA_024635855.1 Sulfuricurvum sp. | reverse complement strand
GCTTTGGTATAGTCGGTAATTTGCTCGATGCTTTTGAGGTCATTGAGCTTGATAACCTCACGAAGCGTTCCCAGACTCACACGGGCACATTCGCACACAATGATCTCATCTTCAAAACTCGCCTCATCGACACCGAGATACAATCCCGCCGCTTTTTTGATAACATCGTACGCCATAACGGAGCAGTGCATTTTTTGCGGTGGAACGGCCGGCGTCTCTGGATCATCACGAAGCGACATTTCAACATCGATGTTAGTGATTTTAACCGCTTCCTGAACCGTTTTTCCGATACACAGCTCCGCCATCATATCCGAAGAGGCAATAGCCGTTCCGCAACCAAAGCTTTTAAACTTTGAGTTAACGATAGTATCCGATGAGGGATCAACTTCCCAATACAAACGCACCGCATCCCCACAGCTTTCCGCGCCAAAATCCGCAACAATCAGCTTATGCCCAGCCGCGTCACACTCTTCTTGGGTAATCTCCCCTTGGTTATGAGGGTTGTTCATTAATGTTGTTACTTTGTTTGAGTACTGATCCCAAAGAGACCCGCCCAATAAATCATTTTTTGCCATAATAAAGTCCTTTAATGGTGTATGTGACACGCAAGCGTAGCGCCGCCAGCGGTTGGTTGTACGATTGCGTATGAACTTGAAATCGCGCGTAAACGTTTTACTGCCGATTCAAATCGCTCGATAACATAGTCGATCTCTTCATCGGTCGTAAAACGGCTCAAACTCAAACGAATTCCCGTATGTGCCAGTTCGTTGTCTGCCCCGATTGCAAGCATAACACTGTTAGCTTCCAAATCTTCACTCGCACACGCCGATCCCGTGGAAGCACCGATAAGAGCATTGTTCAAATCCCACAACATCCCCTCACCTTCAACCCCGCGAATGGAGATCAAAATCGTATTAGGGGTACGGTTGTTACGATCCCCAACCGTAAAGACATCACTCAAACTTCCCAAAAGGGCATCTTCCAGCCGATCACGTTTGGCACGGATACTTGCCATTTTTTCTTCGATATTGGTCGTAGCGAGTTGGGCAGCCAATCCCATTCCAACAATATAAGGAACATTGAGCGTCCCCGAACGGCGACCGCCCATTTGATCTCCGCCATGAAGCATCGGAGTCAATTTTTGAGAATTTTTGATGTACAAAGCTCCAATACCTTTAGGACCATGGAACTTATGCGCCGACATCGACATAAAATCGACATGAACCTCTTGCATATTGACGGGAATCTTACCCACCGCTTGAACACCGTCAGTGTGAAACAAAACACCTTTTTCTTTACAGATTTCGCCAATCTCTTGGATAGGAAAAATCATCCCTGTTTCGTTGTTCGCCCACATGATAGAGACCAGTGCCGTTTTTTCGGTGATAAAAGCACGAACCGTATGCGCCTCAACGACACCCTGATCATTTACCGGCAGATACGTGACTTTAACTCCCATATCTTCCAAAAATTTACAGGTTGAAAGAACCGATGGGTGCTCAATCTCTGTTGTAACGATGTGATTTTTCTCACCGTGCAGGATTTTATCGATCCACACCGATTGAAGAACCCAGTTGTTTGCTTCTGTAGCGCATGACGTAAAAACGATGTCATCTTTATCATTTGCACCGATGGCTTTGTACATCTGATTAATTGCTTTAGTAATCGCAGGATGAGATGCCGTACCAAAACGGTGTAACGAATTAGGATTGCCGTAAATTTCACTAAAAAATGGAATCATCGCCTCTGTGACCGAGGGATCAACCATCGTGGTAGCGTTGTTATCCAAATAGACTTGCATAAGTGACTCTCCAAGAGTGGATTTAATATAAGATAAAAAAAGTCTTATTTAACTTTTGGGATAATAATACAACCCTTGTTATAGTTACCTTAAGGTTTTTTTATATTTAGCAGAGCTTAAGGTTGGTAAAATAGTGCATCCATTCCAAAAGGAACTGCACAATGAATTCTCAAACATGGTACGCTCATTTTACCAAAAGTTTTGCCAAATTAACGGGAAAATCAATCACATTTGTACTCGCTATCATTATGATTATAGTTTGGCTGCTCAGCGGGCCCTATTTTGATTTTAGCAACACCTGGCAACTCGTTATCAATACGACTACTACCATCATTACCTTTATAATGGTGTTTGTCATCCAAAACACTCAAAACCGCGATACCGAAGCGATGCAAGTCAAACTGGATGAACTCATACGCGCAACACAAGGGGCACACAATGCCCTCTTGGATTTAGAAGAGCTCGAAGAAGATGAGATTGATATATTTCGAGAACAGTATGAAGTGCTCGCACGAGAAGCACGTGCAGGACTCGAAGCAGGGGAGATTGATACCAATGTTACAGAGAAGGCTATATATTAGAGTGTTTTTTATCTAAAACACAACTAATTTATGAAAAAATATGATTGAATTTAATTTGTCTCTCAGGAATACTCATGACCCCATCCAAAATCCTCCTCTCTTTTGTCGCGTCCGCCTGTGTCGCAACCCTTTCCTCTGCTATGGAATTTCAAGTATTAGGTGCACGTGCGGCTTCCATGGGGGGCGCAGGTATCGCTACCTCTCCATCATCCCTTGCAGCCTACAATAACCCTGCTCTTTTGGCAAACAATTCAGAAAAATTCAGCCTTCACGTCGGCGCAGGCGTCGGGCTAAAAGATACAGGTGCTGGTCGTGCAATCGGAGATTTGAGTGATCTTGATTTTTCTGGAGTGTCCAATTTGGTTGATGGTAATGCTGAAAATGCTACCACAGATCAAATCAATACCCTTCTAAAAGCAAGAAATATTATTATTGGAATGGATCAAAAAGGGTTTCAAGTAAATCCTACCGCTGATTTAGGACTATCCTTTGGCTCATTTGGAACAGGTTTATTTGTTACCTCTGATATTGGAGGCATTGCTAATATTGACCAAACCCATACAGCATTAATTTTTCTAGGAAGCGATGCCAATTACTATAATATAACCACTGGAACGGCAGTCATATCGGATCAACCAACTTACGACGCTACATCAATGCAATACGCCATCGATAATGGCACAACAAACCTCGACGTCGTAGGGCTTGCTGTGTATGAGATTCCCCTTGCATACGGGTATGCTCTTGATACGGGATACGGCTCACTTGCTGTGGGTGGAGCACTCAAATACATGAAAGGCAAAACATTCTATAAAAATGTAAAGCTTGATGATAACAACGCGCTAGACAATATCAGTGATAATACCGTTAGCTCCTCAACCTTTGGTATCGATTTAGGTTTGGCATTCAAACCGACCAAGATAGAGAATCTCACCTTAGCCCTCGTAGGAAAAAATCTCAATACTCCTACTTTTGATATTTCTGCTCTTGCAAAAACTCAGGGAGTATCCGATTATGAAATAAAACCAGCTATTCGTGCAGGTGCTGCTTACAAACTCGGAGAAGTGGTAGAGTTTGCATTTGATGCTGACCTGACAGAAAACAAATCACTCACACACTATAACACCCGCTACATCGGAGGAGGAGCAAATTTTGATCTCAGTGCATTGGAACTTAATGTCGGTCTAATGAAAAATATCGCATCCAATGATGAAGCAGGAATAATCTATACAGCGGGTCTTGCAACGGGACCCGATTGGTTTCACTTCGAACTCTCAGCACAAATGGCAAGTAAATCAGGAGAAGTAGATGGAACAAGCTATCCTAAACAAGCAATGGTGAATTTTGCCATTTCATCGGCTTTCTAAAAATTTGCTGATTTCTGCGAGGGAAGGGAGGGCTCTCTAGAGAGCCTTCATTTTTTCTTCAAATAAAACTTTATCAAGACTGTTATAAAAGCCTTGATACCATAAACTGTCATCAATATGTCCGCTTCCGACCATAGCATAACGACCCGTTAAAGGGACTGGTATCGGTAAACTAATACCTGCAAAACCAATCTGTCCGGTGTTCGCTTTCTTTTCCATTACATTGTAACTTGCGATCATACTTACATTTGAAGTATTGGCATCTAACACTTTGAACGATATTGAAACGGTTATTTCCGTAATAGTATCTTCATTATACTGATCCCCTTTGGCTGTCAAGACGCCATTTTCTTTTGTAACCGTAACAATGTTCATATTGGACTGCATCAGCGTTTTTTTAAGTCCCTCAAAGAGCTCATTCAAATCGCACATTACGTCACGTTGCTTATACTCGGCTCCCCCTTGATTAACCCCATTGGTTTCTGGTTCAGCCATAGCAATACCCAAAAAGATGACAGTTAACAATAATATTTTTCTCATATTATTTCTCCGCAACAACAGGTAATTTACAACTAAACGTTCCTATATGCTTTACTTTGCCATCAACAAATTTAATGATTAAATTATGATAGGTATTAACCTCAGTTTTAGAATCAAAAACATTACCTTCATATTTCCAGATTTCTTCATTATTAATTCGTTGAACGCTCGTAGGCTTCATGGGTATAGTTGCACTCACTGCACTTTGATTCATATCTTTCGTAATCTGATATGAATTACTTACAACATCGCCCAGTGGAAGTTGTTCTTTAGAACCACACCCTACCAAAACTACTCCAACAACAGCAACTGCAAAAAAACCTTTCAACATACCCTACTCCCTAATAAAAAATTTAATCGAACTTCCTGAATCCCTATGTATTGTATCATTTTTTTATTTATTTCATCAGCTCAATCAGCGTATCCACACTCTCTTGATAACCGCTTATACTTATCGCTTCCTGTGACAAAAAGGCATCCATCTGCACTTTTTTATCTATCGCTTCGTCCAGCTCTTTATCCGTTCCGCGCACGTATGCACCGATACGAATCAGCATTTCATTTTCTTTGAGTAATGTATAAAGACGGCGAAAACGGCGAACAGCATTCAAGTGTTCAGGGGTGATGATGTCATTCATGACCCGTGAAGCGGAGTTGAGGATATGGATAGGAGGATAGATTCCAAAATCGGTCAGTTCACGTGAGAGGACGATGTGCCCGTCCAAAATCGAGCGCGACTGATCAGCGATTGGATCGGACATATCATCCCCCTCAACCAAAACGGTAAAAAAAGCAGTAATTGATCCATTCCCCTCTTCTTTACCTGCACGCTCCATGAGTTGCGGTAACAGTGTCAATGACGAAGGTGGATATCCCTTGGACGTAGGAGGCTCACCCAGAGCAAGACCGATTTCCCGCTGTGCCATCGCAAAACGGGTAACAGAGTCCATCATGAACAATACATCATGCCCAAGTGATTTGAAATACTCCGCCACACTCATCGCACTAAACGCCCCGTATTTACGCATTAACGGC
>JAGXHZ010000082.1 GCA_024635855.1 Sulfuricurvum sp. | reverse complement strand
TGTATAAGAGACAGCCTTTATGACGGTCAGTGCTTTTGCTGTAGGTCATGGGCTGATGCTTTTTATGTTTGCAAAATTGCTCCAGTATTTTTCCATTCCCGAAACGGTGACCGCGTATGGTGATATTATTGCTTCTGGTGTTATTTTATCCATAGGAGTTTATCTCCTGTATATGGTTTACAGTAATAAAATTCATTTGCACTCCCATATCCATGACAATAAAAAGCACGTACATATTTGGTTTGGAAATGAACATGAACATCAATCAAACGGCGGGAGCAGTTCAGCTTTTAGTATTGGTGTATTGATGGGAATTGGCGGGGTGCGCGGAATGTTAGTGACGCTGGGGATGATGCAGGGGCAGAGTATTGATTTTACGATGATTTTGGCATTTATTTTAGGTGTTATGGTGGTATTTATGGCATTTGGATGGGTGATATTGTGGATCAATAAAGATATACTCACTAATATACAAAACGTACGTCGTGCATTTGCTACGGTGGGTGCCATTTCCGTCTTAGTCGGCGGGAATATGTTATTAGCTTAAATTAGGAGAAATTAAATATGTGTAAAGACTGCGGATGCTCAATCACGGATCACGATCATGGTGACCATTCTCACACCCATCAATCGGCGCACGAGACATTGCACCATAACCCGCAGCTCAATGATAAAAAAACCATTGATGTTATCAAGAAAATTTTAGATAAAAATGACCAAGAAGCGCATCATAATCGTGAGCATTTTAATGAGCACGGCGTTTTGGCGATTAATTTAATGAGCTCACCCGGAAGCGGAAAAACAGCATTGCTAGAAGCAATGGCAGGAATTTCTGGGTTTAAATTTGCCGTAATCGAAGGGGATTTGGAGACGTCACGTGATGCGGATCGTCTGATCTCCAAAGGGATCAATGCGGTACAGATTCAAACAGGAAGTGCCTGCCATCTGGACGCATTTATGGTTCATAAAGGGTTACACGATTTACCGATTGCCGATTTGGATGTCTGTTTTATCGAAAATGTGGGGAATCTTGTCTGTCCTGCGAGCTACGATGTGGGTTCACATCTGAATATCGTTTTGGTTTCCATCCCTGAGGGTGAGGACAAAATCGCCAAATATCCGGTGATGTTTCGAGCTGCCGATCTGATTTTGATCACAAAAACCGATTTGCTTCCGTATTTTAAATACGACATGGAGCGCGAAAAATCCGAAGCCCGTAAAATCAAACCGAATGTTGATATTTTAGAGGTTAATATTAACGATGAAGCATCCGTTATGAGAGTCGTTGAGTGGATTGAATTTAAACGAAAGATGAGAGCCTAAAAGATGTGTTTATCCATCCCTTCAAAAGTAGTAAAAATTGACACAGAGTTCAATATCGCGACCGTTGATACGATGGGAGTACAGCGAACCGCCAGTTTGGAGCTGATGGAAGAGGGCTCGGTTGTGCTTGGCGATTATGTCCTTTTACACATCGGATTTATTATGAACAAAATCGACGAAGAAGATGCGATGGAATCGTTACGGGTGTATCAGGAGATTCTTGAAGCACTCGATGAAGAAGAGCGTGCACGGATGCTTGAATGCGATCATTAGAGCTAAAAGATCTGTATGACGGCTTTCGAGATGCGGAGGTGATTAAAGGGTTTCAAAAACTGATCGCTTCCGAAGCAAAAAAGCTCGATCGTACCGTCAATATCATGGAAGTGTGCGGCGGGCATACCCATACGATTATGAAATACGGTCTGACGCAATTGCTCCCTAAAAACATTAACTTTATCCATGGACCCGGTTGTCCTGTGTGCATCATGCCCAAAGAACGCATTGATCATGCGTATGTACTTGCCCTGCAAAGCGACGTGATTTTACTGACACTTGGGGATATGATAAAAGTTCCTGGAAGTCATGGCTCACTTCAAGATGCACGTGCAAAGGGTGCAGATGTACGCTATGTTTATTCGCCCATGGACGCGCTCAAAGTTGCCGAGGAAAATCCCGATAAAAAGATTGTTTTCTTTGCAATCGGATTTGAGACAACCACTCCGATGAGCGCAGCGTTGCTCGATGTCGTCATTAAACGAGGGATTAAGAATATCTTTTTTCATATCAATCATGTCACCGTACCCGAAGTGATGACAGAGCTCATAGATAGCCGAGATGAACATGTCAATAGTTATGACCACCGCATCGATGCGTTTATCGGACCTTCTCACGTAAGCGTCATCAGCGGATCGAAAATCTACGAAAAGTTTCCCAAAGAGTATGCTATTCCTGTTGTCGTTGCAGGGTTTGAACCGGTCGATGTGATGGAAGCTATTTACATGATGATCAAACAGTTTAACGAGGGGCGAAGCGATTTGGAAATCCAGTACAAACGGCTCGTCACCGCTGAGGGAAATCTCAAAGCGCAAGGGCTTATCGAGCACTATTTCGAGAAAGTGGATTTGTTCAAATGGAGAGGGATGGGCAATGTCCCCAACAGCGGTTTGAAGCTTCGGGATGAATTTGCGCCGTATGATGCGGAGGTATTGTTCAAAGATATACTCCCTTATGATGAGATTGACGACCATAAACTCTGCATTTGCGGTGATATTTTACGCGGATTTGCCAAACCTCAGGAGTGCAGTGTCTTTGGAACGGCGTGTAAGCCGACCTCACCGCTAGGGAGCTGTATGGTGAGTTCAGAGGGGGCGTGTGCTGCTTATTATAAGTATGGAAATTTATTGTAAGTAGGGATATTATGAATAATCACAACTGCTTGAAAAAATTAAAAGAGTTTAAAAAATATGTTAAACGTTTTGTCAACTCTCGCAAGAGTGGGCATAAAAATATTCATACCTTAAGAGTGTTAAGCCGAGAACTGCATTCATTGCTTAGTGATGCTGACCCTTTTTACGAAAGAGTCAAAAAAGTAATTAAAATAAGCAATAAAATAAGAGATACCGATGTGTTTTTTAAGCTCTTTCTCCCATCTTTACCAAAAAAATATCGTAATAAGCTGGAGATAGAGAGTATAAAAAAATATACAAATAAGAGTAGAAAAAAGAAGATAGAGAAGCTGCACAAATATCTAAAATCTTTAGTTATTCCCAAAAGTGTCCTGTTTGCAAGTGAGAATTCTGAATTGAATTTTGTTAGCGGTGAAGTGCTGAAATTAGATAAAACCCAGTTGCATAAATATAGAATTTATATAAAAAAAGTATTGGCGAAAGAAAAAAACAGCTTTACGATAAATGAGACGAAAATAAAAATTCTGACTAAAATTAAAGATATTTTAGGGATGATACATGACAATTATAATGGGATAGAGAGGTTAAGTCTTTGCAGTGTAAATCCTGTTTTGCTCAGTGAAATAGAAGATTTCATACAAGAAGAGAATGTAAAACTTTATAACCAATTTAAAAGCTTAAATTGAAAACATATCGGGAGTCTATTATGAAAAAAGTTTATTTAATCAGACATGCCAAATCAAGTTGGGAGGATTTTTTACTCGATGACTTTGAGAGACCGTTGAATAAAAGAGGTAAATTTGATGCACCTTTAATGGGAGTTAGACTTCACGATAAAAAAATTATGCCCGATACAATCTTATCAAGTCCGGCAATTAGGGCTAAAACTACGGCAGAGATAATTGCAAAAAAAATAGGATTTGAAAAAGAGATTGTATTTATAAAAGATATTTACGAGGCAAGCGCGACGACACTTCACAATATATTGACCAAAATAGAGGATAAAAAAAATATAGTGTTTTTGTTCGGACACAATCCGAGTTTGAATGAACTGGCTGAAAACTACATTCACTTTAACGAAAACATTCCGACATGTGCAGTTGTGGAGATAGAGTTTAACTGCAACAGCTGGGCAGATATAAGTGCAGAAAATGCAAGATTAGTCTCATTCGATTATCCGAAAAAAGAGATGTGAAGCAGTTGAAACAGAATATAATATCCCACATAAATTTTAAGGCTTAAAGTTATGAGTTATCAACCGCCGTTTACTATCACCTCTAAAATGCTCTCTTTGGTGAGTGATATTGTTGAAATCATAACGGATATTAAGCACATAGAAACAAATTTAAAAACGCCGAAACTTCGTAAAAAAAATCGTGTAAAAAGCATTACGGGAACCTTGCAGATAGAGGGCAATACGTTTAACGAAGAGAAAGTTACGAACGTTATAAACGGTATAAACGTTTTAGGGACGATGAGAGAGATCGCCGAGGTGCAAGGTGCGATAAAAGCGTATGAGTATTTTGATAATTACGTCTATAAAAAAGAAAAAGATCTCCTCCTGTCGCATAAACTGATGATGGATAAGCTCTTATCCAGTGCGGGAAGTTATAGACATATGAATGCAGGTGTTGGGTCAAATAATATTATAACCCACATCGCACCCCCTCCATCTCAAGTTCCTGAACTCATGGGAAATCTGTTTGAATGGTTACACAATACAAAAGAGCATCCTCTGATCGTCAGTTGTGTATTTCACTATGAGTTTGAGTTTATCCATCCGTTTGAAGATGGAAATGGCAGAGTGGGACGGCTTTGGCAGAGTGTTATATTGAACCATTACAAAAAGATTTTTGGATTTATCCCCATAGAGAGTGTCGTTCGGGATCATCAAAAATCGTATTATAAGGCTTTGGAAGATGCGGGAAGTGCGGGAGAGAGCACGCCGTTTATAGAATTTATGTTGGAGATTATACTCAAAACATTGAAAAATGCTTCGAATGAAAATGTCCCTAAAAATGTCCCTAAAAATGTCCCTAAAAATCGTATGGATGAGATTGTAAAACTGATCGAAAAAAACAAAGAGATCACGTCGATACAGATAGCCGAGCGATTAAAAGTAAGCGATAAAACTATCAAAAGAGATATGGCAACACTCAAAGAGCAAGGGAGACTTCAAAGGGTCGGTAGTTTGAAAAGCGGGTATTGGGAAGTGTTGAATGATAAATAGAATAAATAAAACAACAAGCTTACCAAAGGAAAAAAATGAGTGAAGAGGAAAAAAACAAAAACAATCCCTTGAATGGTATTAAACTTCAGGAGATTTTAGAGAGTTTGGTTGAACGTTATGGATTTGAAGAGTTAAGTAATCGCATAAATGTTAGATGCTTTTTGATAAATCCGACTATAAACTCATGTCTGAAGTTTCTTAGAAAGACACCTTGGGCGAGAACGAAGGTGGAAGAATTGTATATAAAGATTATGAAAAAGTAGGTGGGAAAGATGACAAAAACAGTGACATTAGCACAAGGCAACGGCGGAGAAGAAAATGCCGAACTCATTTCGAAAATATTTTACAAACATTTTAAAAACGAGATTTTAGAAAAAAGCGAAGATGCGGCGATTATCGACGGGGGACGATTGGCGTTTACTACCGACAGTTTTACGGTCAGTCCCATCTTTTTTGACGGCGGGGACATCGGGAAGTTAAGCATTTGCGGAACGTGCAACGATTTGGCGATGATGGGAGCAAAACCTACGTATATGACGTGTGCTGTGATCGTCGAAGAGGGATTTCCGGTGGCTGATTTGGAAAAAATTGTTCGGTCGATGAAAAAAGAGCTTGATATTAATGGGGCTATGATCGTGTGCGGAGATACGAAAGTGGTTCCGCGTGGGGCTGTTGATAAGATTTTTATCAATACAACAGGTGTCGGAGTCGTCCAAAAAAGCGGAATTTCGTCAAACAGTGTCAGTACCACTGACAGCATTATTGTTTCCAACCAAATAGGCAAGCACGGTGCGACGATTTTTGCCAACCGTGAGGGGATGGAGTTTAGCTCTGCGTTGCAAAGTGATTGTACCTCACTGTGGCCGTTGGTCAAAAAACTTCTCGCTGAGGGTATCGCTATCACGGCAATGCGCGATGCAACGCGCGGCGGTGTTGCGGCAGTGCTCAATGAGTGGGCAAAACAATCGAAGGTGTGTATCGAAGTAAGCGAAGAGACTCTTCCCGTGAGCGATGAGGTACGGGGAATCTGTGAAATACTAGGATTTGAAGCGTACAATCTTGCCAATGAGGGGACATTTGTCTTGGCGGTTAAAAGTGAAGATGCCCAAAAAGCAGTAGAGATTTTGCAGGGTTTTGAAGAAGCACATCATGCCGCGATTATCGCTGAAGTAACGCATCAGTATGACGGACGAGTGGTATTGTTAAGCGCATGGGGATCGAAACGGTTTATGGATTTACCGACGGGTGAGTTATTGCCTCGGATATGTTAAAAGAGCAAAAAAAGATGCGTATTTTACTGGTGGTAAGTGCTTTTAATTCACTTTCCCAGCGTATTTTTTGTGACCTTCGAGAGCGGGGTGAAACGGTCGGTGTCACATTTGCCATTAACGACGCTCAGCTTATAGAAGAAGTGATTGCATTTAAACCTGATTTTATTTTATCGCCGTTTTTAAAAAAGCGAATTCCTCAAAGCATCTGGAGCACTATCCCCACTTTTATCATCCATCCCGGAATCGCAGGAGATCGTGGAGCGCATGCCCTCGATTGGGCTATTATGAACGAAGAAAAAAGTTGGGGTGTGACGATATTGCAAGCTAACGGCGAATACGATGCAGGGGATATTTATGCCCACGGTACGTTTACGATGCCAAAAGCCACTAAAGCCTCTGTGTACCGTAATGCGGTGAGTACCCTTGCATCAAAACTGGTGGAAGAATTGGTAGAGTCAGTTAATGACTCTACCTTCTCCCCTCTGTCACAGCAGGAACACACTCTGCAAGGTTCGGCACATTTGGTGATGACTCAACTGGATCGTCGCATCGATTGGGAGAATGATACCACCGATGAGATACTCAAAAAAATTCATGCAGGGGACAGTCATCCGGGTGTCGTCGATACCCTTTTGGATTTGGAATGTTTTTTGTATGGGGCGCACAAAGAGGCAATCTTGAGGGGCGGGATCAAAGAGGTTTTAGCAAAGCGTGAGGGGGCGATTTGTATCGGGACGAGAGATGGAGCAATTTGGATTTCGCATCTTAAAGAGCGGAAAAATAACAGTATTAAGCTCCCTGCCACATACGTTCTCAAAGATCGGCTAAAAGGAGTGAGAGAAGATCGATTGCCGCTGTTCGTCGATCCGATGCTAGAAACGTTTAAAGAGATTACTTTTTATCAGCGGGATGAAGTCGGGTATCTCGGATTTGATTTTCATAACGGGGCTATGGGTGCGCATCAGTGTGTCCGATTGAAATACGCATTCGATCACCTCAAGCAATCGGGCATTAAAGTTCTGGTATTGATGGGAGGATCTGATTTTTTCTCCAACGGGATTCATCTCAATATCATGGAAGATTCCAAAAAATCGGATGAGGATGGATGGTCGAATATCCATTCGATGAATGAAGTCGTCAAATCCGTATTGTTGTGTGATGAGATATTGACGGTGAGTTCACTTCATCGTAATGCGGGAGCGGGAGGGGTATTTTTGGCTCTTGCCTGTGATTATGTAATCGCACGTGATGGAGTTGTCCTCAATCCCCATTATAAGACGCTTGGATTGCACGGAAGCGAATATTGGACGTATAGTTTGCCACGCCGTGTTGGAGTTCAAAAAGCAGATGAGTTGACAAGTGCATGTTTGCCCATCAGTGCCAAGGAGGCGGTTAAAGTCGGATTAGCAGATGTGCTTATGTCTGAAGAAGATGAAAAATATTTTGAAGAGCTTCATTTTTATTGTCAGGAATTGTATGCCGATGAAGAAAAATATTATGAGTTCTTAGATAGCAAACGTGACACCATCAGTAATCCCGATTTTTTGAATGAGATTCAACAGTATCGCGAAAAAGAATTAGAACAGATGCATCCAAGTTTTTACGATCCGAACAGTGATTTTAACACTCTTCGTAAAGAATTTGTCTATAAACTTTGTCCGATTCAAACCCCAAGTTATCTAAAAGGAGTAGGTTAATGCACGAATATTCTATTGTTCAAGCGTTATTAACGCAGTGTGAAGATATAGCACGTGAAAATGAAGCCGAATCGGTTAAAAAAATTATCGTTAAAATCGGAAAGATGAGCGGAGTGGAACCGCATCTACTGGAAATTGCGTTTAATACGTTTAAAGAGAAGACCGTGTGTGACGGGTGCGATTTTGTTCTTAATGTACAGCCTTTGACCATCGAGTGCAATCAGTGTAAGATGATCACAGAGTTGGATGAGATTTATTACAAGTGTCCTCAATGTGAAAGTTTGGATGTCAAAGTGATCGACGGTGAAGATATGTATTTAATGACCTTGGAAATGGAGTAGAACATGCAAGAATATTGGGAATTGTATATGAAGACAATCGATGGCAATATCGCGTCGGTTTTGGTGAATGTGGGTATTTCGGCAGAGTTGCCAAGTGACGATAAGCATTTTATGGGATTTATCAAAATAACGATGAAAAGCCCGAATGATAAAGGACTTATTTCGCAAGATGAAGAAGCACAATTGAGTTTTATCGAAGACAAAGTCGAGATGGAATCCCTGCGCTACCGAATCGGAAATTATGTCGGTAAAATCGTTTCCAGCGGTGAGATGACTTTTATCTATTACCTCAAACACGATTTTGAATGGCCGGATATGGTTCAAGCAGCGATGAAAGAGTTTTCGACCTACAGCTATGAATACGGTTCAAAAATGGACAGCGAATGGGATATCTATCATAAGCTTCTTTTTCCGACTCCCGTTCAGTGGCAAATTATTCAAAACCACAAAGTCTGTGATAGTCTAAAAGTCCAAGGCGACTCGCTTCACCTTCCTCGTGCGATTGAACACAAAGCCTATTTTGAAACGATAGACCAACGAGACTCTTATATAAAACAAATTGAATTCGAATCGTTTAAAGTCAAAGACTTTATCGAAGCAAATGAAAATAACCCTATGGTCGGGATGAGTTTTTACCGTCAAGATAAACCGTTTTACTACGATATTGATGCGTTAACCTTGCATCTTATCGAACTTTCTCATCAATGCGGCGGGCAATATGACGGCTGGGAAACCAGTGTGGTAAAAATTTAGTGCAAAAAACTGAAAATGTATTCACTTTTAAGAGAGTTTAATCTAATCACGGTGATAATAACCCTATAAACGTCTAAACGTTAAAAAGGAGTTGATTATGGATCATCAGGATTTAATAAAAAAGTTACAAGCACACAAAGGTCTTTCACGACGCGATGCCCTAAAAATGATGGCACTCTCACCCGTTACCGCATCCGTATTGGCTGGGGCTGCCGCTCCTGCAACATTATCGGCTTCTTCTTCGAATGCGGTGGGAAAAATCGTTATCGTCGGAGGCGGAGCGGGTGCATTGATGGCTCTTGCTCGTCTTCGTCGTGCTTTGTCAAAGCCTGATATTACGATTATCGCTCCCAATGAAAAACATGTCTACCAACCGGGACAAATCTTTGTTGCGGCGGGTGAATATGCTCCTGAAGATATTATTTTTGACAACAAAGGCTACATTGGCGATGATGTAACATGGATCAAAGACGAAGCCGCAACGTTCGATCCCGATAACAACAAGCTTACAACCAAAGGCGGTACGGTCGTTAACTATGATTACCTCATTGTCGCAACGGGCATACAGTATCATTATGAGAAAATTGCAGGCTTGACATCGGATATGATCGGTAAAAACGGTATTTCCAGTGTCTATCTCAGTGATCTGGCAGCTGGAACAGCCGAAGGTGGAACAATTACCTATGAATGGTTTAAAGCGCTTCATGAAGCAGCAAAAACCTCTAAACCTCGTGTAATTTGTACGCAACCCTCAACCCCGCTCAAATGTGGCGGAGCTCCTCAAAAAATCCTTTATCTCAGTGATGATTTCCTCAAACGTGATAAATTAACGGCAGACTTTACTTTTGCCACTGCCGGAGAAAAACTTTTTGGTCTTCCTGAGATTGATGCAGCACTTCATAAAGTCCAAGAAGGCTACGGTAATATCACCAATAAATTTTCTCATGAACTCATCGCCATCGATGCTGAGAAAAAACTCGCAACGTTCCATCACAAATACGAAGTGAAAGGGGAGTACGACAAAGAATTCGAAGAGTATGAGATGATTGAAAAAGAAGAAGATATCATAATGGAGTACGATTTCATCCATATCACGCCGCCAATGGGTGCGGTGGATGCGGTGGCTAACTCACAGCTTGGATGGCAAAAAGGGACGGCAAAAGGGTGGCTCGAAGTGGATCGTGAGACATTACAGCACCGCCGTTACAAAAATGTCTTCGGTATCGGAGATGTGTGCGGTATTCCAGTCGGAAAAACTGGAGGAAGTGCACGCCATCAAGGACCGATTGTCGTGGGAAATCTGATTTCAGTGATGGAGAAAAAAGAACCGACATTGAAATTCGACGGCTACACCGTTTGTCCGCTCAAAACATCGTATGGTGAAATCATTATGGCAGAGTTCAACTACGACGGGCTTGCTCCCTCTTTCCCTCTCGATCCGGCAAAACCGCGATGGGTATGGTGGGCGTTTGATTTGTACATGCTTCAGCCGATGTACCGCTATTTAATGCTCAACGGAATTATGTAAAGGTAACATAAACTATTATTTTTTTGTAATAAATATGTCATTTTAAGTTAAATAGTATGTTTTATGCAATATCATAAAGAGAATAATTGAGGTACAAAAACATACGGGGTAAAGATGAGTTCAGAACATGTATTAAAAGATACCGATTTTTTGGTATCACAAACCGATGAAAAGGGAAAAATCCTTTTTGCAAACGAAGATTTTTGTAAAATTGCAGGGTATACACTGGATGAGTTGGTTGGAAAACCTCATAATATTGTTCGTCATCGCGATATGCCTAAAGCGGCATTCAAAGATTTATGGGACACGATAAAAAGCGGTAAAGTATGGACCGGTTACGTTAAAAATTCGACCAAAAGCGGAGGATACTATTGGGTGTATGCTACCGTATATCCCAATATTGCGTGCGATAATGGGAATTGCGGATTTTTGTCATGTCGTCGCAAAGCTTCTACGGATGAAATCGCCGAAGCAACTCGTTTGTATAAAACGATGAGTTAAGGGAGATAACATGAACAATTCAATGAAAATAACTATTTTGGTCATTTTATCTGCACTGGGTGTGTTAATAGGGCTTTTGACGCAAAGTGTCAGTGCTCTTATCGGAGCACTTATTGTTACTCTTATAACGGCTATATGGCTGATTAGTTCAACCAATGAGGGTGAATTAAAAATTAATGCTCAATTGGATGCATTTTTACAATTGATGCAGTTTAAACGCAATCGTATTCCAAAAATGGTTGGAGAACCGGGAAGTACGGAAGCGAAATTAAATGCATTGGCGAGTGCGCACGAAGAGATGCTGTTGCAAGATAGCCTTGTCGCAGGGGAGATGGTTCTCTTAGCCGATAAGGTACGTCAAGGACATTATGCGTGCAGGGTAGGGAGTGACTCTAAAACTCCTCATGTTCATTTACTTCGAAAGACCATGAATAATATGCTGGTTGCAACTGAGGCGAATTTAGACACGGCTATCCGTGTTTTAGAGGATCTTAGTGAGGGACATTTTAGCAAACGTGCGTCGATCAATGTTGATGGCAAAATGGGCAAAATGCTCTCCAAAATTAATGATCTTGGAATAGCATTGGAATCCATGGAGCACCAAAACAATGAAGCTAAAGAGGTGCTTGATAATAACACCAAACATCTAAAAGCGACCATTGAAAATCTAAGATCGACGAAATTCGTTGAGCTTAACGGGATGATTAACTCTACCGTAGAGCGTATACAGCGTGTTGCCGGTAAAGAGCATGAGCTTTCCGGAAATCTCCAAGCACTAGTTGGAAATGCTCAAGAGACCAAAGCGATTTTGGTAACCATCGGAGATATCGCCGATCAAACGAATCTGCTTGCATTGAACGCTGCCATCGAAGCTGCACGTGCTGGTGAACATGGACGCGGATTTGCGGTTGTTGCGGATGAGGTGCGAAAACTTGCCGAACGTACCCAAAAAAGTCTTGCCGAAATCTCTGCAACGATTAACGTATTGATTCAAGCGATCAACGATAACAGCGAGTCATTGAACCAAAATATGGATGAGATGATGAATTTGACCGATTATGTCGGAACCGTTGATAAAAAAATGGATGAACTTCTTGTCTCTATGGATTCTATGAGTTAACGAGTTTTAGTGCATCTCTTTTAATTAAGGGATGCCAATTCACTGCACGTCTTTCCCTTTTTTTTAGTATTATATGCAAAATTATTTATCGGGATTCTTTATGCAACTTCCACAACTTATTTATTTTAACGACTACAAACCCAGTGATTACACGATTACATCGTGCCTCCTAGAATTTATTATTGACAACGGTTCTACGCGTGTTGATAATGTCATGGAAATCAAACGCCAAAATCCTGATGCCAAAGAGCTACGTTTGGATGGCGAGATGATGGACATTGAGCTTTTATGGGTCAATGATGAACTCTTTAGCGAAGAGATGTACGTCAAAGAAGAAAATGCCATACTCCTCCCTCTCGATGCCGACGAAGCACGAATCCGCGTCATTACCCGCCTTTATCCCGATGATAACACTGCATTAGAGGGTTTGTATCGCTCAGGCGGTATTTGGTGCACTCAAAACGAGCCCGAAGGGTTCCGCCGTATCACCTACTTCATCGATCGACCCGACGTAATGACTCGTTTTACCACCAAAATCATCGCCAATCAAGCACTGTGCCCGATATTGCTGGGAAATGGAAATCTCGTAGGAACCGCAACGCTGGAAAATGGAAAACATCTTGCGATTTGGGAAGATCCTATCCCTAAACCTTCCTACCTTTTTGCTCTTGTTGCGGGTGATTTGGGGAGTATTCACGATACATTTATCACGATGAGCGGCAAAAAAGTTGATTTGGCGATCTACTGTGACCGTGGAAATGAAGAAAAATGCCATCACGCCATGCGCAGTTTGAAAAAAGCGATGACATGGGATGAAGAAACCTATGGACGTGAGTACGATTTAAGCGTCTACAACATTGTTGCCGTGGACAGTTTTAACATGGGAGCCATGGAAAATAAGGGGTTGAATATCTTTAACTCCCACTATGTCTTAGCCGATGAGAACAGTGCAACCGACGCTGATTTTATGGGGATTGAGAGCGTTATCGCCCATGAGTATTTTCACAACTGGACGGGAAACCGTATTACGTGCCGAAACTGGTTTGAGCTGACGCTCAAAGAAGGTCTGACGGTCTTTAGAGACCAATGTTTCAGCGCCGATATGAACTCGCAGCTCATTGGGCGTATTGATGATGTTCAATCACTTCGCGAGCGGCAGTTTGTCGAAGATGCGGGTCCCACTGCCCATCCCATCAAACCCGATCACTTTATCGAGATCAACAACTTTTATACGGCAACCATTTATGAAAAAGGTGCCGAAGTGATTCGGATGCTGTATACGCTGTTGGGGTACGAGAAATTCCGTCTGGCTATGGACACCTATTTTGAACGCTTTGATGGTCAAGCCGTAGGAACAGAGGAGTTTTTATGGGCGATGCAAACGCAAAGTCCTCTGGATTTAACCCAGTTTAAACGATGGTATTCACAAGAGCGTACTCCAACTCTCAAAATTTCGAGTTGTTACGATGCCGTCGAACAAACCATGACACTGAACATCACGCAAAGCATCCCAAAAGACACCCAAGGGCGTGAGCAATTGCCGTATGCGTTTCCTTTGGCACTTGGGTTGTTAGACAGTTTGGGTGGGGATATACCGCTCAAAAGTGCCAATGCAATGATGATTCATGCGGGGGTCGTGTGGATTGATCAAGCAAGTACGGAGATTATTTTTGATGAGGTCTATGAAGCTCCAAAACTCTCTCTTAATCGTCATTTTAGCACTCCGGTGAAAATAGAGTGTGAAGAATTGGATTACCCCTTTTTGATGGCGATGGACAATGATGGATTTGTAGGCTATGAAGCGTCACAGGTTTTCGGGATGGAAACCATCGAAAAAATGATGAAGGGCGAATCTATTGATCCACAATTTGTAAAAGCGTACGGAGTGATTTTGTCTGATGCATCGTTGGAGCCGATGTTTAAAGCACAGCTCCTAGGATTACCTAGCATTAGCACGATGATGCAGCGTCAAGAGATTTTGGACGTTGATGCGATTCATGCGGCGCTTGAAACACTTAAAAAACATTTGGCATTACACTACAAAGAGAAACTTATCCCTTTGATGGAAACCCTGTATGAACCGTTTAACGGCGAGATAGACGCACCAAGCATGGCGTCACGGGCGCTTAAAAATCGTTATCTTGGACTTCTTATGAGTCTTGGAGATGAATCTATTTCCAAAATATGCACAATGCATTACAATGAATCGGTTAATATGACGAGTCGTTTAGCTGCATTGGATTTACTCGAAAATCATGCTCCGCAGTTGGCGCTTGAGGCATTAAGCGATTTTTATCAAAAACATTCTCATGAAACCTTGGTAATGAACAAATATTTTTCCCTTCTTTCGTCTTCACGACGAGAGGGGACGCTAGAGCGTGTTATTGCCTTACAAAACAACGCTGCCTACGATATGAAAGTCCCAAATTTGGTACGTTCACTCATCGGAAGCTTTTCGCGAAATGCCGTTGCGTTTCATCATGTTTCAGGAGAAGGGTATACATTTGTTGCGGATAAAGTGATTGAAATAGACGCCTTCAATCCTCAAATAGCTTCAGGGCTAGCAGGAGCGTTTAAAAGTTACGGGAAACTCTCCCCATTGAGCAAAGCCAAAATGGGGATTGAACTGGAGCGGATTAAAAATCATTCGAATATTTCCAATAATGTTTATGAGATTATTGCTAAAATCCTTCAAAAATAGGAATTGTGATTATTATGTGATTGTTTATTCTTATAATAATGGGTTATTAATATCAATTTTAATTTTATCAGCACGAATAGTTATTTTATAAAGGTACTAAAGTGAACATAATTCCATTTGAAGCAGAGATTCCGCAAGGGAAACTTATATTATCACGAACGGATCTCAATGGCAAAATTACTTATGCCAATGATACTTTCGCACATATGTGCGGTTATCGGGCGGAAGAGCTGATAGGAAAACCGCATAATATCGTTCGTCATCCCGATATGCCACGCTCCATTTTCAAACAGATGTGGGATACTATCCTCAGTGGAAAAGAGTGGCAGGGTATTGTTAAAAACCTTCGTAAAGATGGTGGTTATTACTGGGTTCTTGCAACGATTGTCCCCTTGTCTGAAAATGGGAAAATGATAGGATTTAAATCCAGTCGAGTATATGTAGCTCCTACTAAACGCCAAGAGATGGATAAAAAGTACGCAATGATTCGCAAAGCAGAAGATGGTGAGGTCACATTTACAATCAATCTTTCACAAACAGAATGGCGTAAAATCCGTGAGCATGCGGAGCAGCAAGGTATTACCTACCAAGAAATTGTCAAACAGCTCATCGGTCAGCTTTAAATTGGTGTTTAAAATAAATACGATGAAATTAAGCTAAAATAACCAACTAACCTATTTTTTGGACATATCAATGACTATCAAGCAATTTGATTCTTCACATTATCAAATACCCATCGATTTTATCCCTCTCAATATCGTTGTTTATCGGTATGATGGCAGTGACTTTATCTTCATTGACGTCAATAAACAGGCGGAAAAAACTGAAGGGCTTAAAAAAGAAGCTCTGTTAGGTAAAAAACTGTGCGATGTCTTTCCGGGGGTTAAAGAGTTTGGGCTCTACGACGTACTGTTGAGGGTTTACGAACACGGTGCCCATGAAACCTTTGATGACGCTTATTATCAGGATGAACGCATTGGTGGATGGCGGAAAAATGAGGTAATTAAACTTTCTAATGGCGAACTTATGGTGATTTATGAAGATCTTACTCAAGCTAAACAGATTGAAGAGGAGAATCATAAGTAT
>JAGXHZ010000081.1 GCA_024635855.1 Sulfuricurvum sp. | reverse complement strand
GGCAGCGTCAGATGTGTATAAGAGACAGGGTGAATACTTTGTTCACGAATCATCGAAATCGGCGTTTGAATGAGCTCTTTAAAAAAAGGGTTGAGAATATATTCTCCCAACACCATAAGTTTTACACCCTTGCTGTGTGCTGCTCTTGCATAGTTTTCTAAGGTTGACCCTCCCATACCGATTGAGGGAAGCTGTAAGATGGCACAACGCATTATTGATCCTGATTTTTGATAATTTGTATTTGGAGTTGGGCTTGTTCTAACATTTTTTCCGCCATTTTAAGCTCACTCATCCCTTGTTCATATGCTTTGACACTCTCGTCCATAGGTAATGTCGGGTCCATTAACTTTTCCAAAATTGCTTTTGCATTGCTTATCTTCGTCTCAAAACGTATCTCTTCGCTCATAACGCATCCTTTACATACTGCTCAATTTTATCAATCTCAACTAAAAAAGCATCGTGCCCGTAATCACTTTTAATTTCAATATAATCCATATTTTTATTGTTCATACTCTTCATCATTACTGCCATCGTTTCCATTTCAGAGGGTAAAAAGAGAATATCTTTCTCAAAACTTACCATATATAATTGGGCTGTTATCTTGCTAAGAGCTTCTTGCAGAGAATCAAATCCTCGCGAGAGATCGTAAATATTAATCGCTTTGGTAATATACAAATAGCTTAAGGGATCAAACCATTTTGTAAAATTGTATCCATTGTACTCCAAATACGATTCAACCTGAAACTTTCCAAACAATTCAAATAACCCATCGTTACGTTTGTACTCACGACCAAACTTCCGCTCCATCGATTGAGGCGATAAAAAGCTAATATGCCCTGCCATTCGTCCTATCGCCATACCGCTAAGACCATTTTCTCGTATCACATTGGGGTCATAATAGCCATTTTTAAATTCAGGATCTTTAAGAATCGCTTCTTGGGCTACTTTATTAAATGCAATTGCCCATGCTTGGGTAGCGTGAGTCGCTGCCATAGCAATAATTTTTTTAGCAAAATTTGGAAAAAACACCCCAAACGCCAATGCTTGCATCCCCCCCATTGAACCGCCGATTACGGCATGAACTTCATGAATACCCAGCCTATCAAATAAAATTCGTTGTGCCCGTACCATATCGAGTATTGTCACAACGGGAAATTTATACCGATACGGTTCATTGTATGGATAACGAGGCGACATAGGACCCGTAGAACCAAAACAACTTCCTATGACGTTGGTACAAATCACGAAAAAACGATCGGTATCAACCGCTTTTCCCTGACCTATGAGTCCATCCCACCAACCGGCTTTATTATCTCCCTCGTACGTTCCTGCTGCATGATGAGAACCCGTGAGGGCATGGCAAATCACAATCACATTATCTTTAGTCTCATTAAGAGTACCGTACGTCTCATAGACGATATCGTACGGCTCTAAAATACGTCCGCTCTCTAGATAGAGAGGATTAGTAAAATGTTCACTGTGTATTTGTAGGTTTAACATTTGAGCCTTTACGCGTCTAATGCCTGAACTAAATCAGCAATCAAATCTTCATGGGCCTCAAGTCCGATACTTAGACGGATAAGTCCTGAGGGGACACCGCACGCCACCAATTCTTCAGCACTTAGCTGCTGGTGGGTAGTTGAGGCCGGATGGGTAATAATCGATTTAGAGTCACCGATATTGACAACAAGGGAAAAAAGGTTTGTGGCATCTACAATTTTCTTTGCCAATTCAAAATCATCAACCTCAAAACTCAACAAACCGCTTGCCATTCCACCATCAAAATAGCGTTGCGCATTCGCATAGTTACTGTTACTTTTTAATCCGGGATAATTGACTTTTTTCACTTTCGGATGACTTTCCAAAAATTCTGCTACCGCTTGTGCATTACGAGAGTGCTCACGCATACGCAAATGCAACGTCTCAATCCCTTGAATAAAGAGCCATGAATTAAACGGGGATACAACTGCCCCTAAATCACGTAAAAGTGAAAGACGCGCACGTAAACAAAACAGAGGTAATGGAACATCGACGTACACCAAGCCATGGTAGCTCTCATCCGGTTCATTGAACTGAGGGTAACGAGGGTTTGCACGTAGGAAGTCAACCAAATCATGACGCTCAACGAGTATCCCTCCAATAGCAAGTCCTTGACCTGTCGTATATTTGCTCGCACTGTGAACCACCACATCCACGCCTTGCTCTAATGGACGGCAAAGAACCGGAGTTGCTACCGTATTGTCTACGATAGAAAGAATCCCGTGTTTTTGTGCGATAGCAGTTATTGCACGGATATCGGCAACATCAATACTTGGATTGGTCAAGCTCTCAAAAAAGATCACTTTGGTTTTATCATCCACCAATGCTTCAATTTCGTCTGGATTTTGAACGTCGAAATAGCGTGCTTCAATCCCAAAACGTTTCAAAGTATACGATGCCTGCGTCACGGTTCCGCCGTAGAGCTGACGGGCACAGAGGATATTATCACCTGCTTCTGCCGCATTGACAATCGCATAAAAAATAGCGGCCATTCCACTAGCTGTTGCCAAACCGGCTGCGCCACCCTCAAGCGTTGCAAAACGTTTTTCAAATACATCCGTAGTTGGATTATTCAGGCGCGTATAGATATTCCCAAGCTCTTTAAGAGCAAATAAATTTGCTGCATGTTCGACATCACGAAATTCGTATGCAGTCGTTTGGTAGATGGGAACAGCCATCGTACTTTGGCTGTCTTTGTCGTATCCGGCGTGTAACGCTTCGGTTTGGAGTTGCATATGTTTACCTTTATTGCGATATTTTCAGGTGTTCATACTGTCATTCCGTGCTACGACACGGAATCCATAAACACTTAATAGATACCGTATCAAGTACGGTATGACGATTACACGTGGTAGTTCGGTGCTTCTTGCGTGATGATAACATCATGAACATGGGACTCTTTAAGTCCTGCACTGGTAATCTCGACAAATTCTGCTTTATCCCAAAAAACAGGGATACTCTCAGATCCGCAATATCCCATCGAAGAACGCAATCCCCCCATCATCTGATGAACGACAGCAGCGATTGTTCCACGATACGGTACACGCCCTTCAATCCCTTCAGGAACGAGCTTATCTGCTGCTGTCCCCTCTTGAAAATAACGATCCGTTGACCCTTTGGTCATTGCACCGATAGAACCCATTCCTCGGTACGCTTTGTATTGACGCCCTTGATAGGTAATTGTATCACCCGGAGATTCGTCCGTTCCGGCAAGCAAAGAACCCGCCATAATGGAACTTGCACCAACTGCAAGAGCTTTAGCAAGATCACCTGAATAACGAATACCGCCATCCGCAATGATCGGCACACCATGAGCCCGTCCTACTATTGCACACTCTTCAATCGCTGAAATCTGAGGGACACCCACTCCTGCTACAATACGCGTTGTACAAATAGAACCCGGTCCGATACCTACTTTTACCCCATCGGCACCCGCTTCGATCAATGCAAGCGTTGCTTCCCCAGTCGCAACATTACCGGCGATAATATCCACAACCATCTCTTTTTTGATTGCCTTGACCGTATCCAAAATTCCTTTTGAGTGACCGTGTGCCGAATCCAAAACAAGAACATCCACACCTGCATCAACCAACGCTTTGGCACGATCCAACTGACCCACACCAATCGCGGCACCCACACGAAGACGACCGAAATCATCTTTGTTTGCATCAGGATATTCGATACGTTTTTTAATATCTTTGATGGTGACAAGACCTTTTAAAAATCCATTTTCATCAATAATAGGAAGTTTTTCAATTTTGTTGACGTGCATCATCTGCTCTGCATCTGCAAGAGTAATCCCGGCTTTTGCCGTCACAAGAGGCATAGGTGTCATAGCATCCACCGCTAGTTTTGTCAAATCTTTCTCAAAACGCATATCACGGTTTGTTAAAATTCCCAACAATTTATTGTGCTCATCCACTACAGGAACACCGGATATTTTAAACTCAGTCATTAACAGCTCAGCATCTTCAAGCGTTGCATTCGGATGGACAAAAATCGGATCGATAATAATACCGCTTTCAGATTTTTTGACTTTTTTAACCTGTTTTACTTGGGTTTCAATGTCCATATTTTTATGGATAATACCAATACCGCCTAAATGCGCCATTGCAATCGCCGCACGGTATTCAGTAACCGTGTCCATTGCGGCAGATGCCATCGGAATATTCAGAGAAATATTACGTGTCAGCATGGTTTTTAAGCTCACTTCTCGTGGAAGAACTTCAGAGTATTTTGGAATAAGTAAAACATCTTCAAAAGTCAGGGCGCGTTTACGAATATTCATGGTTTATCCTTTTGATTTTAATTGAGATTCGAGGCTCAAAGCCCCATTAAATAACGTTTGCTCTGCATAAGCGCGAGCCACAAGTTGTAATCCTACCGGCATTCCATTTTCAGCAATATCTACCGGAAGCGAAATCGCAGGTAGCCCTGCAAGGTTGACGGAAATCGTATAAATATCACTCAAATACATCTCAATAGGATCACTCAAAGCCCCAAATTCGTATGCAGTTCGAGGAGCAACAGGGGTGAGGATCAAATCTACTTCTTCGAAAATCTTATTATACTCTTCTTGAATCAACGACCGAACTTTTTGCGCTTTGACGTAATATGCATCATAATATCCTGAGGAGAGAACGAAATTACCCAACATAATACGGCGTTGTACTTCAGCACCAAAACCCGCTGAACGGGTTTTCAAATAGGTCTCTTTGAGGTTATCTCCCTCAACACGATTGCCGTATCGGATACCATCATAACGAGCCAAATTGGTCGTTGCTTCTGCGGTTGCCGTGATGTAGTACGCTGAAATATCGTATTTTGGATCCATCAATGATTTCTCGACGATGGTGTGTCCCGCGTTTTTGAGGGCTTCGATTGCTTTTGCGTACGCATTTCTCACTTCAATCGAAGCATCTTTGACATAATCAGGGACGATAGCAATCGTGAGCTTTACCGAAGGATCAAGTTTATCACTCACCTTACCGTCATTACGCTCACTGCTCGTTGAATCTTTCGGATCATACCCTTGGAGAATGTCATACAAAATCGCCGCATCTTCGACGTTTTGAGTCATAGGTCCGATT
>JAGXHZ010000012.1 GCA_024635855.1 Sulfuricurvum sp. | reverse complement strand
GGCTACTTTTGCTTTGGAATAGATACGGACGATTCCAAAAAGTATCGCGGCTTTAATCACTAAAATAGCCATCAAAAGCCCCAAAATCTCTCCGATATGAGATCCAAAAAAAGCAACGTCGATTTTCATACCCACCGTGACAAAAAACGTCCCCAAAAGCAAATCTTTAAACGGCGCGATGTCCGATTCGACTTTATGATGGTAATTCGTCTCCGCAATAATCATACCGGCGATAAAGGCTCCCAGTGAATAAGTAAATCCAAAAGCGTGGACCAAAAGTGATGCCCCGACAACGATGAGAAGAACCGAACCCATAAAAAGTTCTTCGACATTACTGCTGGAGGAAAAATGCAACAGCCACGTCATCACCCGCTTTCCGACAACAAACAGCAAACCGACGATCACAACCGCACTCAGCGTTGTTTGCAATAAAACAGCGGTGATATTTTCAGTTCCTGTGCTCAAGAATCCAATCAAAATTAAAATAGGAATAACCGCTAAATCTTGGTAAATCAAAATCCCCATAGAGCGTTGACCGTAAGGGCGGGTTATCTCTTTTGTTGCTTTTAAATGGCTCAAAACCACCGCGGTAGAAGAGAGCGCCAATGACATCGATACAATGAGTGAGGTAGCAAAATCAAGATGAAAAATTCCATAGCACGCCCCAAAAAATAGTATTGCAGTGAGCGTAGTTTGTAAAAAACCGTTAAAAAAGACTTCGATTTTCATGGTAGCAAGACGACGGAGAGAGACTTCCAGTCCGATGGTAAACATCAAAAAAACGACTCCAAATTCAGCAATCGCTTCGAGAGTATGCGAATCCGCCATATGACGCAGATCAAACGCATACGCAACCACTGTACCCGTCATGATGTAGCCGATAATCGGAGAGACCCCTAACCGTTTTAAAATCAGATTGACGACAATCGAGATCCCAAGCGCAATCGTAAGATAATAAAGTGCCGATTCCATTGAGCTCCTTTTTGTATTTTATAAGCGTTAGCAGTATATAATGGCAGACTTAAAATACCATCCATATAAGTGCCTGCATGGCTCATTTTTCAACCAAAAATCCTAAGGAATTAATGATGACCAAGTATATTTTTGTCACCGGCGGTGTATTAAGCTCTCTTGGAAAAGGGATCACAGCGGCCAGTGTCGGCGCCCTTCTCAAACACTCCGGCATCAAAGTCGGAATGCTAAAAATCGATCCGTATATCAATGTTGACCCAGGGACTATGAGCCCATTGGAACACGGTGAAGTGTTTGTCACCAAAGATGGTGCCGAAACCGACCTCGACATCGGAAACTATGAGCGTTTTCTCAATGACTCTTTTTTACGCACCAGCAACTTCACCACGGGTCAAGTTTACAGCAGTGTTATCGAGCGTGAACGAAGCGGCGGATATTTGGGTCAAACCATCCAAGTTGTCCCTCACATCGTCGGCGAAATCGTCGATCGTATCAAAAAAGCGGGTGAGGGGCACGATATTCTGGTCGTTGAACTCGGCGGAACCGTCGGAGACATCGAGGGATTGCCGTTTATGGAAGCCATCCGCACCATGAAACACGATGACGAAGTAGAGGGGACATTTTTCATCCACGTTACCCTCATCCCGTTCATCAAAGCAGCCGGCGAGCATAAAAGCAAACCGACCCAGCACTCCGTCCAAGAGCTCCGCCGTATCGGTATCACTCCGCAGATGATCATTGCCCGAAGTGAAGAAAAGCTCCCTAAAACGTTCAAGAAAAAACTGGCGCTTGCCTGTGATGTGAGCAGTGACAGCATTATCGAAGCGATGGATGAGCAGACGATTTATGCCGTCCCGTTGAGCTTTTTACAACAAAACATCCTAGCCCCTATCTCTAAAGAATTAGGCTTGGGTGAGCTCAAACCCGATATGGAGCAGTGGGATTTATTGGTCAAAAAAATTGTTTCACCAAAACATCTTATTACCATCGGACTTGTCGGTAAATATTTGGAACTCAAAGAGTCGTATAAATCTCTCATTGAAGCCCTTATTCACTCAGGAGCCCACCTCGATACCCGTGTTGCAATCAACTGGATTGACAGTGAAAAAATCGAAGTGCAAAGTGCTGAAGTATTATTGGCAGATTGTGATTCGGTCCTCGTCGCGGGCGGTTTTGGAAATCGCGGGGTTGAGGGGAAAATAGCGGCGATTCGTTATGCCCGTGAGAATAAACTTCCGTATCTTGGGATATGTTTAGGGATGCAGCTTTCACTTGTCGAATATGCCCGTAATGTTTTAGGGTATGAGGATGCTAACTCCATCGAGTTCAATCCCCACACCACCCATCCGATGATCTACCTCATCGACAATTTCATCGACCAATCAGGGGATACACAACTCAGGACCCATCACTCTCCTATGGGCGGAACCCTGCGTCTTGGCGAATACCCATGCGAAACAAAAGAAGGGTCAAATCTACGTGCAGCCTACAATGGCGAACCGCTGATTTTCGAGCGTCATCGTCACCGTTACGAAGCCAATCCGACCTACCGTACAGCACTTGAAGAGGCAGGAATGATCATCACAGGTGAATCCAACGGACTTATCGAAGCGGTCGAAATTCCAAGTCATCCATGGTTTTTAGGGGTACAGTTTCATCCGGAATTTACCTCTCATCTCCAAAGCCCGAATCCTTCTATTCTCGCATTTGTCCGAGCAACGTGTGAGCACACAAACCCTGCCTAATGCTCCGCTTCTTGATACAAGAAGTTTAGAAGCATTTTTACGTCAGCGTTTTCACCTCAAAAGTGAAAAGCTCGCAGACATTCCCCATCCAAGCCTCCTTAAAGATGCAGCCAAAGCTGCGATTCGTATTGCCAACGCTATTCGCAACAACGAAAAGATAGCGCTCGTGGGGGATTATGATGTCGATGGCGTCACTTCTACCGCGATTGTAAAACGGTTCTTTCACCTCATAAACTACCCTCTCACTGCCACTATCCCCAACCGTTTTACCGATGGGTACGGCGTTTCCAAAGGGGTGTTAGAACGCATAGATGCCGATGTCGTATTTACCGTTGATAACGGTATCAATGCCATCGAAGCGGCGTCAGTGTGCAAAGAGCGCGGAATCGACCTCATCATCACCGATCATCATACCCCAAGCGACGTCCTACCCGATGTGTACGCCATCGTCAATCCAAAACAGCACGATTGCCCCTATCCGTTCAAAGATATTTGCGGTGCGCAAGTCGCATGGCTCTTGATGGGGCTCATCAAAAGTGAGCTGGGGCTTACGATCGATATGCGCCAATTTTTCCCGTTCCTAGCGTTAGCGATTGTCGCGGACGTGATGCCGTTAGTGGGAGTAAACCGCGCACTGACCAAAGCAGGATTGGAGATGATGAGCACTTCAAACATCCCTGCTTTTGTCATCATCCGAGACATCCTCAACAAAACAAAAATTTCTTCCGAAGACATCGGTTTTCAAATCGCCCCACGGCTCAATTCCGCCGGACGACTCGAAGATGCTTCGATTGCACTCGAATTTTTAATCGCCGATACCACCGAAAAAGCCTATCATCAGTTTGAACTCCTCACCTCTCTTAATGCCCTTCGCAAAGAGATCGAAGCCCACACCACAGCACTTGCCATGGCAGAAGTAAACCCAAATGATCCCATCATTATCGTAGCAGGTGAGGGGTGGAATGAAGGGGTTGTAGGTATTGTAGCCTCACGACTCGTCAACCATTTCCAAAAACCTGCCATTGTTTTGAGTATCCATAACGGCATTGCAAAAGGAAGCGGTCGCAGTATCGGCTCAGTTGACCTTTATACCCTTATCAAAACCCAAGAACATCTGCTCGCCAAATTCGGCGGACACAAAATGGCAGCAGGACTGTCGATGGATATGCTCAACGTTGAGGAGTTTCGACGCTCTATCAATCATGCAAGCGCCACGATACATCCTGATGATTTTATCCCCCAAAACGATGTCATCGGCGAACTCGAACACGATGCTATTACCCCCGATTTGTTGGGACTGTTAGAACAGTTTGAGCCCTATGGAGAGGGAAATCCCCGTCCACGATTTTTACTTCGGGATGCTCACGTTGTGGGGATCAAACTCTTCGGAAGCGATAAATCTCACAGCCGTCTTGAGCTTCAACCCTCTCCGTTGCGAGGAAAAACATTAGAATTTATCGCCTTTCGTCGTGTACTGGAAGCTCCCGAGAACCGAAAAATGAGTTGCAGCTATACGGTCAACAAAAATGAGTTTAATGGTAGAATCTCGATGCAACTCATGGTAGAGAGGTTATTTTGATGGATACATTTTTTATCGAATTTCGAGATCCACTTTTTGGGATTATCGTCTTTTTCCTCCTCCTTTTTATCCTCTCTTTTATAAGCTACTGGTGGGGACGACGCAAAAGCTCCAACGAGAGCCAAGAGATTGAGATTTTTTTAGGGAAATTTGACACCTCTGCGGGCGAAGCCGGTATTGCCTCTCAAATTCACGAAAATGCCATCACGAATGAAACATGGTTTCTTCTGGCGCAAGGGTTTGAACATCAAGGCAATTTTGAAAAAAGCATCGAGATTTATCACGCTCTTCTCTCTAAAAAAAGCGATAAAATTGTGCAAAAAGAGGTTTTGCTTAAACTCGGACGGGGCTATTTCAAAGCAGGATTTTTAGAACGCTCCCGTCAAAGCTTCTTGCAAGTGCTCCAAAATCATCCCCGCACCCCGCAAGCACTTCATCACCTTATTCTCATCTATGAGCACCTTCAACAATACAAAGATGCCCTCGAAGCCATGGAATCCCTCACTGAGATACAAGGAAGCGGCGGATGTGAAAAACTGTATCTCGAAGCACGCCAACTGCTTTGCGACCCCAAGGTCTCTATCGATGAAAAAGCGGCGTTCCTTATTGATCTTTACACCCAGCATGCGCAACTTGGCTATTTGGTATTTGAGTATCTATTCACCTATCGTCCTTCTCTGGCATGGAAGCACTTCGATCAATCCCTCTCCGTCAGAATCGCCGATATTTTATGGAGAGTTCCCGCTGAAAATCTCGATTTCGATATAATTGCACGTAACGGTTTTTTACGAGAGCTTTTCAGCGCCAAAGGTAACTGTGAACTGTCTGTATCCAGCGGGATTTTTGAGCTCGATACCCTTATTACACTAAGAACGTGCGATAACATAAAAGCAACACTCCAATTTGAGTACGTGTGCGGTGAGTGTCATACCATCTCATTCTTACCCTTTCATCGCTGTCCTACCTGCCATGCGATTGATTCGATTGAGAGTATCATGACCTTGACAAAGGAACGATTTGATGACAATAACTCTTTTCAGTAAGACGAATGCAGACAAACACTATAAAGGATACAAAATCAAATGAACAACTTACAAACCCTACAGCAACGACTAGGGTATCAGTTTCACAATACGAAGCTCCTTATTGAAGCGCTGACGCACAAAAGCTACAAACAGCCCTACAATAATGAGCGACTCGAATTTTTAGGTGACGCGGTACTGGATTTGGTTGTTGGTGAATATCTGTACAAAAAATTTCCGAAATTTGACGAAGGCGACCTCTCAAAAATGCGTGCGTCTCTCGTCAATGAAGACGGATTTACTCTGCTGGCAAACTATTTGCGCCTCGGTGAACACATTTTTCTCTCCAATGCCGAAGAAAATAACAACGGGCGGAATAAAAACTCCCTCCTTGCCAATGCCTACGAAGCCGTCATGGGTGCAATCTATCTCGAATCAGGACTTGAGAGTGTCCGAAATATCACCGTAGAACTCCTCGAACACGTTCACGAAGAGATTTCTCTCGATTCTCTCTTCAAAGATTACAAAACCTCACTCCAAGAGCTCACCCAAGCCCATTACGGAATCACCCCCGATTATCAGCTCATAGCAGCCCACGGACCCGACCACAAAAAAGAGTTTGAAGTCGCCGCGTTCATCGATGGAAAACGGTATGCATCCGCATTGGGAAAAAGCAAAAAACACGCTCAGCAAGAGGCGGCAAAAATCGCATTGGATATTCTCTCGAAGGAATTAAAATGAATCGGTTCGGAGAACGCTTTTGCATTAGCACTTTTGGCGAATCACACGGAAAAGCAATCGGCTGTCTCCTTGATGGCGTTCCCGCAGGACTTGCGATTGACGAAGAGTACATCCAAAGCGAACTCAACCGTCGCAAACCGGGACAAAATGAGTTTGCAACCGCACGTAAAGAAGATGACAAAATTGAAATTCTAAGCGGTGTATTCGAAGGTCTCAGCACCGGAACTCCCATCATGATGGTCATCTACAACACCGATCAAAAAAGCGGTGACTACACCAATGTCAAAGATATTTTTCGTCCGGGACATGCCGATTTTACCTATTTTCACAAATACGGCTTACGCGATTATCGCGGCGGCGGGCGTTCAAGTGCTCGCGAGACTGCTGCCCGTGTTGCAGGAGGAGCCGTAGCAAAACTGATGCTTAAAAGTGTGGGAATTGACTTTTCCAGCGGGATCAGTGCTATTCACGGTATCGTTGCCCAAACCCTCGATTTTAACTACCCTGCAAAAAGTCCCATCTATGCCCTCGATAAAAATGTTGAAGAAGCTCAAAAAGCGGCGATTTTAACCGCTAAAAATGCCCATGATTCAGTCGGTGGAGTTGCTACGGTCAAAATATCAGGTCTTCCCATCGGTCTGGGTGAGGGGCTTTATTACAAACTCGATGCGGTTCTTGCCGAAGCGATGATGGGAATCAACGCCGTCAAAGCCGTCGAAATCGGTGAAGGGATTCACAGCACACAGCTTCTCGCCTCAGAAAATAACGACTCCATCACCCCTAACGGCTTTAAAACCAACCACTCAGGGGGGATTTTAGGGGGTATGAGCAACGGCGATGATGTCCTAGTCCGCGTCCATTTCAAACCGACCCCTTCTATTTTCATCGACCAAGAGAGCACTAACACGTTAAACGAAAGTGTTAGCGTCGCACTCAAAGGACGTCACGACCCGTGTGTCGCCGTACGCGGATCCGTTGTGGCTGAATCAATGGCCGCATTAGTAATTGCGGATATGTTACTGCTCAATATGGGTCGCACAATGGATGGAATTACAAACTACTATCGATAAAGCCATATCTGAATTTTATGACAAAATGCAATAAAATTACTTGCTTTTTTTATATGCAGTAAACTCTTATCATATTTTATCGAGGAATTATTATGCCCAATATATTAAAAGCATTCATCAATACTGTAAATAATTATCAAACAAGTGTAGCAACCATAACAAATGGGAATAATCGAGCCAATAATATGGGTATGGGTTTAGAAGAATATATACAAGATGCATTTGCAAATACATTTAATATTCAGAATCCACAGCAAAAACTATCAATATTTGAACAAATATTTTCATATCAAGGTAATAAAAATAATCCACCAGATTTAATTCTAAAAAATAGTGATTCTATTGAGATTAAAAAGTTAGAATCTCGCAATACTGCGATAGCTCTTAATAGTTCTTATCCAAAATCAAAACTTTTTTCAGATAGTTCGATGATTACAACCGCGTGTAGAACATGTGAAGAGAATTGGACTCCTAAAGATATGCTTTATGTCATTGGAAATGTTCCAAAAAATACAAATACTTTAAAGTCATTATGGTTTGTATATGGAGATTGTTTTTGTGCGGATAAAGAGATTTATGAAAGAATAAAAGATACGATCTCAAATGGCATCACCTCAATCCCTGCTGTTGAGTTTACCCAAACCAATGAGATTGGAAAAGTAAAAAAAGTTGATCCTTTGGGAATTACAGATTTAAGAATCCGTGGTATGTGGCATATTGAAAATCCAATGAAGATTTTTAACTATATTTATCAATACGATGAAACAAAATCTTTTCAACTTATTTGTTTAATGAAAAATGAGAAATATAATTCACTTCCCCTCGTTGAAAGAGAAATGATAGAAAATTTAAACAATACAAATGTAACTATAACCAATGTAAGAATCAAAAATCCAAATAATCCCGTTAATTTACTCGATGCAAAATTAATCGTATTTAAGGTCTAAACATGAATATCATCTCTTTATTTTCAGGTGCGGGCGGATTGGATTTGGGTTTTGAAAAAGCAGGCTTTAAAACCATTTGGGCAAATGAATACGATAATGAAATTTGGGAAACATTTGAAAAAAACTTTCCAAAAACAACACTAGACAGACGTAGCATAGCAAATGTCCCTTCTATTGATATTCCCGAAGCAATAGGATTGATTGGTGGACCTCCATGTCAAAGCTGGAGCGAAGCAGGAAAGTCAAGGGGGATAGAAGATCACAGAGGACAGCTATTTTTTGAATTCATTCGTGTATTGAGAGATAAAAAACCTCTTTTCTTTTTAGCGGAAAATGTTTCAGGTATGTTAGCTGGACGGCATAGCGAAGCACTTGAAAACATAAAAAATCATTTTATTGATAGTGGCTATGATCTTTCGTTCGAATTGCTTAATGCTCATGATTATCAAGTTCCGCAGGATAGAAAAAGACTTTTTTTTATAGGTTTTAGAAAAGATTTAAATATTACATTTGAATTTCCTAAAGAGTTTCCTAAAAAAAGATTTTTGAAAGATGTGATTTGGGATTTAAAAGACAATGTTTTGGCTGCAAAAGAAAAAAATTATACCAATGGAAATGATTGCACTGTAGATAATCACGAATATATGATTGGTGGTTTTTCAACAATGTATATGTCAAGAAATAGAGTAAGAAGCTGGGATGAACCTTCATTTACCATTCAAGCCGGTGGAAGACATGCCCCGCTTCATCCATCTGCACCAAAAATGGAATTCGTAGAACCAAACATAAGAATATTTGTTCCAGCTCATGAGCATTTATACCGACGGCTTAGTATTAGAGAATGTGCCCGTATTCAAACTTTTCCCGATAATCATAAGTTTTATTATGATAATTTAACTGCTGGTTACAAGATGGTTGGGAATGCTGTCCCTCCAAATTTAGCCTATCGTTTAGCCAAAAAAATACATGAAACTTTATTAATTGCACTTTCATCCGGCAGTATCAAAGCAGACAAAACAAAAGATTATACTAATCATCTACCTTGTGAGCGCAGTGTTTCGTAATTCATTTGCTATTCTTCTAAAAGTATAGTAAATTTAAAGTGAAACAAGCTATACTACCGCTCAGAAGACTGGGGTGTAGGCAAATGGTATGCCAACAGTTTTTGGTACTGTAGATTGAAGGTTCGAGTCCTTCCACCCCATCCACTTTTATACCGCGGAATAGAGCAGTCCGGTAGCTCGTCGGGCTCATAACCCGAAGGTCGTAGGTTC
>JAGXHZ010000011.1 GCA_024635855.1 Sulfuricurvum sp. | reverse complement strand
CCTTGGTACAATCTCATTAAAGGGAATTTTATGACTAAAAAAGCACTTTGTATCATGAGCGGCGGGATGGACTCAACGCTTGTTGCCTATATTATGCGTTCACGCGGTTACGAGATTATCGCGCTGCACTTTAATTATGGTCAGCGAACGCTAACCAAAGAATTAGAATCCTATCGTGCTGTTTGTACTGATTTAGGGGTGAATGAAAAATATGAAATAGATTTGGATTTTTTCAAAACCATCGGGGCATCAGCACTGACTGATCATAGTATTGATGTTCCGACTACCGGAGTAGAAGAGGGTGTTCCCGTCACCTATGTCCCTTTTCGTAACGGTATTTTTTTGAGTATTGCTACGGCTATTGCTGAAAAAGAGGGGTGTGAGGCAATTGCAATTGGGGTAGTAGAAGAGGATAGCAGCGGTTATCCGGATTGTCGTGATACTTTTATACAATCATTTCAGCACACTGCAAATTTAGGGACAAAAGAGACAACAAATATTACCATCGAAATGCCATTAGTCCATTTACAGAAATCTCAAATCGTTCAAGAGGCGCTCAAGCTGAATGTTCCGTTGCATTTGACGTGGAGTTGTTATCAAAGCGAGGATAAAGCATGCGGGGTATGTGATAGCTGTCGTTTACGTCTTCGAGGCTTTGAGCGTGCAGGTATCAATGACCCCATCGAATACCTTTAATGCACTAACCTCTGAGGTTAGTGTCCTTTTTTCACCGCGCAATCGTAATACCTATATCACCATCACTCACGATGGGTGCGTTCGAGTGCGAACACCGCTTAAAGATATCAAACGAATTCGTAACCTGCTAAAAGAAAAAGAGGAGTGGATTAATTCTAAACTCATTTCAATCAAAAAACGTTCTTCATACACTCATATTTTAGGAACCAGTATCCGTTTTCGCGGAGATATTATGAAGGTAGATTCTTTTGAATATTTGAATAAAAAGCTTAAAAAAGATGAAAATAGTATTAATATTGAAAAATATTACCATCAATTTTATAAAAATGAAGCTATTTTAACCCTTCCTTCACGTATCAATCATTATGCTAAAAAGATGAACTTGCACCCAAGTGAAATACGTTACAAACGGTTACGGCGACGATGGGGGAGTTGTAATAGTTTGGGAGTAGTGACTTTTAATACCCTGATGATGCAGCTTTCCTATGAGCATATTGATTATATCATTGTACATGAGTTGGCACATTTGAAACACATGAACCACTCAAAAGAGTTTCATGCTTTTGTAGGAAGTATTTTAGAAAATGAAAAAAAATTACGAAGTGAATTAAAAGAAATACGGATAAATTAAAGATCAAGTTCTAATTGTCGCATGGATGAGCGGGGAGGATTTAAAATACTTTTATCCGCTCCGGCAACTAGGGCAAAATGAAACGAATTGGTTTGCAACAAGGCAAGAATCTCTTCTGGATATCCGTAAAATAAAATATTTTCAATTCCGATGGTCAGGCTTGATTTCATTGAATCAGGTAAAATATAAAGTATTTTTGACCACGATGCCTGTTCGCGTAAAAAATCAATCTGCTCATCAATAAGCTCAAGCAACGGTTCAAATATTACAACTCGATCACTGCTGCCAAATTCTTTTATTTCTAAACGTCTATTGGTAAAAACGGGATTGAAGTGTCCCATTTTACTAAAGCTTTTGAGCTGAAACGGTATGCGCATAAAAGTGTAAAAAAAGAGAAGATGTTCGAGGTAGGGAATGAAAAAAGGTGAAAGCATCTGACGCTCATAAAAAGTGTCGTGATGGATAAATGAGGTTTCAAACAACGTTTGCTCAATAATCGTGATGGTGGTTTCTTGCGCACGTATCAGCTGATTGGTTTCGATAAATATTTCAGAGTCGGTAAGAGCAGGGGAATACAGTACGATGGATTTTTTTTCCAATGGCCATAGCTTCTCCCAAACTTGACCCATTGAACCCTCTACGGAACAAAAATTTCCGGGGGTTGAGACAGCATGAGCAAGATGCAAGGTTATGGGATCGCACGCATACACTTGCAAATCTTTTTCGAGCAAATAAAAACGCAACAATCTCTTAAGTGCATCATCGATCTTTTCAACTTTGATCCATGCTACTTCACGATCACCTGTTTGGGTTGGTTTATCAAAAAGTATTCCGTACGCACCGCAACTAAGGGCTTCAGGAATATCGGCAGGATTGTAGGCAACAAAAAGTGATCCTCGCTTTACTTTTGAAACTTCAAAAGCAATGGTTTCGAAAAGACTGATATTAGGGTCGCTGTGAAGAGTCCCTTTGGTCAATGCGAGGATATTTTCAAGTCTCATCCAATAGAACTTCCAATGGCACGTGGTTTTTCAGGTCGAACAAGAGAGAGTCCCTCAGCATCTTTTGCCGCGAGTAGCATACCCTCAGAGAGCAGTCCCATGAGTTTTGCAGGTTTGAGATTGGAAACGACACACACTTGTGTTCCTACAAGAGATTCGGCACTGTAATATTCTTTGATTCCAGCAACAATCTGTCGCGGTACTTCTTCACCCAAATCGACTTGAAGACGAAGAAGTTTTGAGCTTTTTGGGACTTCTTGGGCTTCGATAACTGTGCCGATTTTTAACGATGTTTGGAAAAACTGGTCGATAGTGATTAGTCCAACTTCTGGAACCGTGCTTACCTTTTTCTCTTCTATTTTCGCGGTAACAACTGCTGCCGTAACAGGCTTTGCTTGCATCATTGCTTTGGGTGCTTCATCCATCAATGGTTCATCGACACGAGGAAAGAGGGGAGGAATTTTTTTGATCGTAAACGTTTTCAAAAGATCTTTATTTAGAATCAAATCATTGTAGCTGGTGGTATTGATTTCAAACCCTAGTGCATTCGCAACGGTAGCTGTGGTGTGAGGCATAATGGAGTGCAGCATCATTGATGCCTTGGCTAAGAGATTTGCAACCAGTGCAACCGTAGCCAGTGCTTCATCGGTGCGACCCTCTTTGATTTTTACCCATGGAGCATGTTCTTCAATCGCTTTATTCCCGATGGTGAAAACTTTCCAAAGTTCTTCAAGGTAACGGTGAAGTTGTAAATCTTTCATGTACTCTTCGAGAGAATTGATAATGACATGGGCATCGTCTATTTCTTTGGAATGATATTTCAAAACATCCACGCTATCAATCATATAATCAGAATATTTTTCAGACATTCCAATGACACGGTTAAGAAGATTACCCAAATCATTACTAAGATCCGAATTCATACGGTCAATAAGTGCGCGTTGTGAAAAATCACCGTCTTGTCCGAAAGGAACTTCTCTCATCATGAAATAGCGGAAGTTTTCAACGCCATAGTGTTTTGCTACTTCGATAGGATCAACAACATTTCCTTTGGATTTTGACATCTTTTCCCCATCACGTGTCCACCAACCGTGAGCGCCAATATGTTTTGGAAGCGGTAGATCCAAACTCATCAAAAATGCCGGCCAGTAGATAGCATGAAAACGTAAAATATCCTTACCTACAAGCTGAGTTGTAGCTGGCCAAAAGTCCATGTTTTCTTCACCATTACCATATCCCAAAGCTGTAACGTAATTCATCAAAGCATCGAGCCAAACATACATAACATGCTTAGGATCATTGAGAGACTCAGGAAGGTGAACGCCCCAGTTAAAGCTTGTCCGTGTGACGGAAAGATCGTGCAATCCTCCCTTTACAAAACTAATAACTTCGTTTTTACGTGATTTTGGGAGGATAAAATCGCTGTGTGCTTCATAATAATCTAACAATGGCTGTTCATATTTTGACAGTTTGAAGAAGTAGCTCTCTTCTTTTAAAATGGTGGTAGCACGCCCGCAATCCGGACAACATCCACCCTCCATGAGTTGCGATTCAGGGAAGAAGGTTTCACAGCTTACGCAGTAATTTCCCTCATAAAAATCTTTATAAATATCCCCCTTTTCAACCATTTTAAGAAAAGCTGCTTGAACTCCGCGCTTATGCTTCTCATCTGTTGTTCGGATAAATTGATCGTAACTAATATCAAAACTATCCCATAGGTTTTTAAACGTTGCACTGATCTCATCGGCAAATTGCTGGGTAGGTTTATCAAGTTTTTTTGCGGCTTCTTCGATTTTTTGACCGTGCTCATCGGTTCCGGTTAAAAAATAGGTTTCATTTCCCAAAAGGCGAGAATGACGCGCAAGTGTATCCGCGATAAACGTCGTATAGGCATGACCGATATGGGCTTCACCGTTAACATAATAAATAGGGGTTGTAATATAGTTTTTCATTGACATCCTTAAACAAATTGACCGTACGTACAGTATTGATGGAATAGTAATCGTAATTCTATCGGGTGTTACATTTGAAAGAATTAAATTGAGGTTTGATTGGCACTAATTCTTATTTTTTGTTATTCCAAACTTTTCATCACAAAACGCAACTGTTTTACGATAAATATTCAAAAGTTGGTAGCTAATCGTATAGATAATAACAATACTATCTACAACTTCTTCGATATTAAAAGAGTATTCGTGTGCAATTTCATTTCGCATTTCTCGAAGCTTTAACCATTCATTTTTGTCAACAACTTCCAATTCTTCGAGTCTGTTAAGGATGTCAATAAATGTTTTTTTCTTCACATCTTCATGGGCAAGTATCAAAATTGATGGAAATATTTTCTCACCCAAAGTATCTTGCAGTTTTGAAAATCGATAAATAAGCTGATCGATAAAACTTGTGTCGATTTCGCTTAGATTTTGATAACACTCCACGCTCAAAGGGATAAAAGGGGAAAGATGCTTTTGAGCAATCTCAATCTTTTGAGCATGCTTGTCACATTCGAAAATCTTCTCTTGGAATGTTTGACGAATATCTTTCATAGTAGCTTTATCCCTTTTGTAAGGGCTTCTTGTTCGATGAGCCGTGATGAATCTTTTGCAAGAATAACATCAATCTTTTGATCGCCGATCGCCGATTTAAGATCAATTAAAAAATTTATTTTGCTCTCTATGGTACTGTTTTTTAGTGGTGATTGAATATACAAATCTATATCACCTCCCTTACTTAAATCATCAACACGACTTCCAAAAAGGGTAACCTGTACATCTTTTCCAAATATGTTTAGAGCGCTACTTTTGATTTTTTCTATTTCAAAATTTTTTAATCTCATCTACCAAACTCCACTCTAACTTTCTCTTTCTAGTTATGTGTTAATTATAACAGAGTTTAGGTGGATTTTTTCTGACTGCTCTGTGGTTTCAAATTTTCTCCTCAGTCCAGCAAGATATTAGCATATAATTTTCAGCCATACCGTGCTTGACACGGCATACATCTCTATTTCTGCATTTTAATTCAGGTTATTTCTGTTTTTTCATCTCAGCCATTGCACCTTTGACACCATTTTCGATAACAATTTTTTGTTCGTTTGTCAGTACCATCTTTTTTCCTTATTTGGTTTGTTTTGATTGAGCTTATTAAGTAATGTGAGAATTTCAGTCCTTCTGGGACCACTTTGACGTAGATGATATTCGTACGGCGTTTGCCCCATTTTGTTTTTGATATTGGTATTTGCCCCGTATCTAAGCAACACAGCGATCTGTTCTGCCTGATCCAATACGAACAAAGGGGTATTCCCTTTTTTATCTTGCGCATTCGGATTCGCTCCGGCTTTTAGAAGCCCTTCCAAAACGGTAATATTGCTGTCCTTGTCTATATATGCACCATCTGAGATTTGGCTTTTTCTTTCTCTTTCCGAAGACTCTACATTAAACAGTGCCGTACTGTAGTCTCCTAAGTTGAGGCAATCCACATCGACACCGTGCTTGATCAGATAGTCGATCATTGTAGGGGAATTGGCTTGAAACATAATGCACTGACTGAATTAATCATAGCTCTTGCTCAGATCGGCACCATGCGCGAGAAGCATGTCGAGCATCACAATATTATTGGATATAACCGCGAATGGGATTGCCTTGTTAATATCGGCCCCTTGGCGTATCAGCTCTTCTCCGATCTCTTTTTTTATTTCAGTAGGCATAAGTTCAATCTGTGATATTTGACCGAATCGACTTACTCCCCACGTCTCATATACAAACGAACGTAATGCTGTTGTAGCAATAGTAGGGTTTACCCCTTTCGCTAAAATCAGTCGAGCTACGTCGTAATTGTGGTGTTGGATAGCATAATCAAGAGCAGCTGTCCCTTCACTACTAATAAAAATATTTGTATCGGCTCCGTGAGAAAGCAAAAGTTCTGCTATTTTTGCATCACCAATATTTGCTGCAGCGTGTAATGCAGTTCCTCCATTTTTACTACGAGCATTTACATCGGCATAGAAATAATCAAGCTTTTGTTTCACGGCATTATAATCACCATTAGCTGCTGACGTTATCATTGATAGATCAATGAGGGGCATTCCAAAATATTTAACAATTATAAGCATTCCCATAATTGCTAAAAAATTAATAGTTGTCTGCTTGAGAAACTCTCCAAATGTTTTAGGTTTTTGTATTTTTAACATGCAATTCTCCTTGTATTGTTGGATTTAGTAAATATGTTATTTAAAGAAAGGTATTCAATCTTCATTTTTACTCTATCTGCATGGGAACTAAGGATACAAGGATTCATCCACACACTAAAGCTGGATTCCCGCCTTCGCGGGAATGACGGCAAATCATTTATCTCTTTCAAAAATCACCAACTATTTTTATTTGTTAAATGATAATAATATTTTATAGCTTTAGAGGGGATTAAAGGGGGATGGATTCCGTGTCGTGGCACGGAATGACAGGAGCCAATAAGGCTAAAATGACGAGGATAAAGGGTTAAAAATCAAATCCGCCGATTTCACCTTTAGACATACTCTCGTATACCGCACGAACATACTGTGTTCGAATCGGACACCCTATCAGTTCAGAACAATTTAGACAGCTTTCGAGTGCTTTAGAAATTTGACACTCGACAAGCGACTGTTTGGCATCATCAAGCCGACCCTCATAGACACTGTTAGTTTCGTCCATAAACATCCAAAACTACTGCAATTTCATGTTTTGATCCGAAAAAGCAAGGAGAAGTATCGTGAATATGCGCCGTGACTTTGTCAAGTACTCGGATATTTCCATCGACTGCTTGTCCGCCCGCCATTTCAAATATTAATGCAAAAGGAAATACTTCAAATAATTGACGCAATTTCCCCTCCGGTTTATCGGCTGCACCCGGATAACTGAACAATCCGCCCCCTTTAAGAAGTATTTGGTGCAAGTCAGGAACCATCCCCCCTGAGTAACGCAAACGGTAGCCTTGAGCAAAGAATGAATCGATCATTTCTTTGTGGTACGGTGCCCAAAACTGTTGCGTTCCGCCGGGAGCATTGATTTTCCCTTTTTCACTCAAATGAATCTCTTTGACATATTCAAATTCACCTTCTTGGAGAAGATAAAGTTTAACTGTTCCTTCGTATGCAAATACAAGCTCGACACGGGGACCATAAACGACGTAACATGAAGCGACCAATTTACTTCCGATAAACTCGCCCTCATAGATTCCAAAAATCGAACCAACGCTGAGATTTACATCCACAAGAGAAGAGCCATCAAGAGGATCAAAGGCAATGAAATAATGACCCGATTCGTTTAAAAGCATCGGTAATTCTTTTTCCTCACTGGCAATCGTGTGTACCGAAGCTCCATGACTAAGCTCTTCTTCGATAATCAAATCACTTTGAATATCTAACTGTAATTGCGTTTCGCCTGAACTGTTTTGTTCTTGTGAATAACCTATGTCTTTGACATCAATAGCTCTTTTAATACGAATAGCGCTACGCTCAATCGCTTCTAAAATTTCTTTCATTTCAATACCTTTGCGTTGTTTAATATCCATTCGATAACGTTGTCTGCGTTGTTTAAATCCAGTACATCGACGGTATCGGGTAAATCATAATCACCGATGCTGACCGATTCGTCAATAGCCAATGCGTTCATGTAGGGAAAGTAGTCCGTATCAATTACGTTTCTAAAAATACTGATACGCGGCAAAGGAAGATTTTTAAGTCCTTCCACAAGCAACACATCAAAATCCGCAAACATGGCAACAATTTCATCCAGTTCTTTATGACGTTGTGAAAAATAAGTGGTACGAGTAGGGGAAGTGACCACTACTTCTGCACCTGTGTCGCTAAATTTGTAGCTGTCTTTTCCCGGAACATCAAACTGAGCTTTATCTTTCGGGTCATTTTTGATGATGGCAACGTCTAAGCCGTGCTCATGGATCAATTTACGTGCTACTTTTAAAATCAATGTAGTTTTACCGCTATTAGAAGGACCGGTAAATGCAACCGCTAAACGTTTTTTCAAAAATAAGCCTCATCGTTATATTGTCATATTATAGTCAACTATCATTGAAATTTTGTTAAGATGGTGAAGAAGAACACCATTGAAGGAGTAATATGAGATTTTTATCTATAGCAATGATTGCATTAATAGGTTTTAGCGGGTGTACACAAAAAGGTACGTTTGATCTTTTTAAAATGGATGAAGCGCATGAACGCTCCGTTGAGCAGTTGCGTACGGGGGCTATTGTTCAATCTTTTGAGACCAAAGCTCTTCTTTCAGCTATTTATCTCAATCCGGTTTATCCACAAACCTATAATGATGGGGAGTATTTTGTTAGTGCGGTTTATTTTGAACGGGATAGTCGTGATTTGAAAAAATGGGATTTATACACGCATGGATATGCACTAACATTGAATGGGCAAAAACCGACACTTCTTGAAGAACTCAAAGAGAACGATCCAAGACGTGCGTTGATACCGGTTCAAAACAACTGGAATAAATATTATTTTATTCGATTTGACTCAGTACCTGCTGTGACTTTAACGCTTCTGCTCGAAAATAATCAGACTGGGAAGGTTGCACTAAGTTATCAAAAAGGGAAGTAATTTTCACTTCCTCTCCGAGTATCTTTTTATAGATAACATAATTTGCGAGCACTTTTTTGCCGTATTCTCTATTTTCATCATTTCCCATAAGTTCCATACTCAAAAAGGGTTCATGCGTTCCCGGTAAAAATCGACCGCTTCCGTCGGTTAGAAGGCGTTTTGTCGATCCAAATCCTGCGTTGTAGCCATACGCAACCAAAATAGGATTGTAATATTTATCCGTTAAATGTTTTAGATGAGAAATGGAGTATGCGATGCTGTACTCAGGTTTTAGCATATCGAAGTAATTGGTGGGCTTAAGAAGATGAACTTTGCTAATTGTGTCAACATTAAATGGCATAATTTGCATTAATCCAAGAGCAAAAGAACGTGAAATTAATCCCGGAACAAAACGTGTTTCTTGGCGCATAAGTGCATAAAGAAGTGCTTTTTGATCATTAGTCATGGATGTCATATATTGATCGTATGCCATGGTGAAATTATGGATATAAGGCTCATAGGTACGTTCAAGAACATAGCCTTGAATAGCGATAGAGTCTTCTCCGTCACATCGGTCGATAAGAGGTGTCAGGGTCTCAGGTTTTGCCGCCATGATTTCTTGAGAAAACTCTCTCCACTCAAACGGATCGATACCTATGATACTGTTGGGATTAGGGGTTGTTGGCAATGTAGTAAAATAATTTTCCGTTGGCAAGTTAAGAAGCTCACGGGCATAAAGAACATACATGTTGATGTCTAAACTTTCTGAAAGTTCTGTTAAATAGGTGCTGTCTTGAGTGATTTTATAGAGCCAAAAAAGGCATTTGTCTTTGTCAATAGAGGCGTAATAGCCTTTTTTGGCGACTTTTAGATGTTCTAATGCATTCGTCATATTTCCATATTTAATGGCATTCATAGCCAAAAAGAAATTCGTTCGCGGTTCATAGTTGCCTACGGGTACAGCAGAAAAAGATTGCTGCAGTTGATCCATTTTTGGATCGGTGACCGTTAAAAAAACAATTTGGGGAAAAGCAGGACTTTGTGTTAATGCATTGAGTATTTCAGGTGTTACAGTGTGATTGAAATAAGCATAGCGAAATTGTCCACCTGCAAGACGAAAGAGGGTGTTTTCATTTTGAAGATTATCAATATTGGAGTAAAAACTCTCTTGATTCAGGGTAAGCAGCCATTGGATATTGCCAAAGCGATTGTTTAGACGACTTGATATAGCTTCATGATCTTCATTTTTTAGTGCGGTCGCTTTTAACGGAGTCAGTGCCAACATCAAGCAGTCATCTTGTTCAATAAAGGGAAGATCACAGGCCTTTTTTTGAAGGCAATCGGTGGTGTACTTGATCTCCGGTTCATCGGTTTTAGCGGAATAATCGAATAAAAAACGGTCATTGACATTTTCCACTTGATAAAAGGCTTCACTGGCTTGAGATGCATTAATGTCTTGATGCAAAAATTGCCAAATCAAAAAATTCTTTTGTCGTGAAGCCGGTTTGTCATTGATTTCATCAAGGGTAACTCCCCAGCTTGAACTTACAAGCAGAAGCGTTAGTAAAAAAGAACGCTTCATCCAAGAACCAATGCATTTATAATATTGACTAATATTACATCAAGAACTTGAAGTGCAATAATTAAAATCAAAGGTGCCAAGTCCAACCCGTTGAATACCGTTGGCATCAGACGACGTACGAGTCGATAGGCAGGTTCAGTGAGACGATAAAGAACCTGAACAATAGGATTGTAAGGATCAGGTCGTACCCATGAGAGAAGTGCGCCAATAATAACAATCCAAATATAAACGGTAAGCAGGGAATGAACGATTCCGCCTAAACCTGAAACAATATTCCCCATCATTTGACAACCTCTTTGAGATAATTTTTGAGATGCATATAAAGATCATTAAGCTCAGGACCATGTTCTGCCCCGCCTATCAAAATTCGAAGGGGTTTAAAGAGTGCTTTTCCTTTTAATCCAGAATGACTCATCACATAGTTCTTATAGGAGTCATAATCATCAAAATGAGGTGCTTTTATTGTTAAATTACGTAAAACATCGAATCCCTCTTTGTACTCGTCCGGAACAATTTTGGGAGCGAAAATAGCACGGATCTTTTCACGCAGCTCTTTGAGTGTGCTTACCTCTTCTAAAAATATTTTGGCAAGCCGTCCGATCTCTTCATCGGCAAACCCTACGTAACGTGAAAGCTCTTTAGGATCAAGACCTTTTAAGTGTTCACGGTTAATAAATTTGAGTTTATCGATATCGAAATAGGCAGGAGATTTTGAAATCGTCTCTAAATCAAACCACTTAATTGCTTCTTCGAGTGAAAAGATTTCAAGCGGAGTTTTATTGCCCATTAAAATAAGATAATTGGTGATAGCTTCAGGTAAAAAGCCCTCTTCAAGAAGCCATTTGACACTTGATGCGTCATCACGCTTCGACATTTTTTTACCCTCGTTACCTAAAATAATAGGCAGATGAGCGTACTCTATGGTTCTGTCATATCCAAGGGCTTTTTGAATGGCGATTTGTTTGGGAGTATTACTGAGATGATCTTCTCCACGGATAATCAGTGAAACATCCGAAAGCATATCATCTACGGCACACGCAAAATTATAGGTGGGGTATTTATCGGCACGCATGATGATAAAACTGTCAATATCATTGGGGGCAAAAGTAGACTCTCCTTTGATAATATCACGAACTGTAATCGAATCAGAAGGTTTTTTAATTCGGATCGTAAAAGGGAGCGGATTGTCGATAACCTCTTCTGCGTGGAGATTCTCACATGCACCGTCATAACGGTATGCGATTTTATTTTCTTTTGAAGCTTCACGTTTTGCTTCGAGTGTTTCTGGCGTACAAAAACAATTAAATGCTTTTTTGTCATGTAAAAGTTGAAGTGCCATTGCACGATGAAAACGGAGATTGTTACTTTGAAGCTGATGCTCTTGGTGTTCGATTTTAAACAAAGCAAGGATGGCGAGTATCTCATCCTCTTTTCCAGGAACATTACGTTCTTTATCCGTATCTTCGATACGAACTAAAAGGGGTTCATCGCGTTTTTTAGACATAATATAGTTAAATAAAGCGACTCGAAGATTGCCAATATGCATATCTCCAGTAGGGCTAGGGGCAAAACGAAGCATTAAAGTTCCTAAGGTAAATTATAGGTGCAATTTTAGCAGAAAAGAGTTTAAAAGGGATTGATTTTTTGAGAAGAAGTGGTGACTCCAAGGGGATTTGAACCCCTATGACCAGAATGAAAATCTGAAATCCTAACCATTAGATGATGGAGCCACTTTTGTAGGAATTAATTCCTGAGCCGAAATTATAGTGATAAAAAGCTGAAAAAAAGCTAAATCATAATGGAAATCCATTATGATCTAAAACTTAGGAAAATTTAGTTGTAAAATGAACGCAATGCACGGATGATAACAGCATTTTTAGAGATACTCTCTGCTTTTGCATTGTCATCTACCAATTCATATACATCTAATGGTAATGAAATTGAGAATGTTTTGGTTTCAATTTTCTTACGCTTAGAGATAAGGGAAACGATATTGTGAAGCATTTCAAGAATTTTTTTGGTATCAATAGGCTTTTGGATAAAGCTGTTTACACCAACTTCGATTGATTCTGAAATCTTTTGAATATCATTACTAGCTGAAATAACGATAATGATTTGTGATGGATTGATCGCACGAATACGACGAGAAAGTTCGATACCATCAATTTCTGGCATAATAATGTCAACAAATACGATGTCCGGATTCATTTTTTCGTATACACGTAAAGCTTCTGCACCATTATAAGCAGATGTTACATCTGCAAAAAAGTTTTTAAACGTAGAACTTAGAAGGTCATTGGCAACTACTTCGTCTTCTACAACCATTGCTGTAAGTTTTTTGGTTTGTTCTGTAAGTTGGATCAAGTCAATATTAGACATAGGTAAGGCTCCTAAAATATGATATTCAACAACATGTTAAAAAATGTCATTGTATTTTACAGTGTAATTATATGCTAAAACAGTTATTAACAACTTTAAAAAAGAAAATTATATCGTTTTAAATTGTTCTAACCACTCAATATTATCTTCATTTGCATTTTCTTGCTGCTTTAACACGGAGTTAATGATTTGCAGAAGAGTTGGTTTGTCCATAAATTGCAAAAGATTTGGATTTATTGTTGTTGGTTTTAATCCGTCGTAACGGTTCAGTAAATTTTGAATATCACTGATAAGTTGCTCTTTAGTTGATTCCATACTGAAAGTATAACTTATTGGTGTTTATTTTATCGTGACTTATCATTGATGTGGCATAATACATAAGAGTTCACAACAAGGATAAAGAATGCGGATTGTGATTGTAGGCGGTGGAATATCTGCTGTATATCTTGCCAACACGTTATTACAAAAAGATCCTTCGTGTGAGGTTATGATTGTATCTGAGGAATCTCATCCTCCGTATGACCGGATTCATCTTTGCGCTCTTGTGGAAAAAAGCCAATGCGTTGAGTCGATTACCCTCGAGCTTGACCCTAAAGTACGTTTAGAGCTCAATCAGGCAATTCTCGGTATTGATGTCTCAACGAAGCGTATTGTAAGTGCGCATGCAGCATTTTCCTATGATAAACTTATTATTGCTACCGGATCTCAGCCTAAAGCACCTTTTGATATTCAGGGAATCAAGAATGCATCGACGTTTCGAAGTGAAAAAGAGTGTACAAAAATAGAGCAAGGAATAATCGGAAAGAATGTTGTGATTGTGGGAGTTGGACCCATTGGACTGGAACTTCTTGATACGCTGATGCGCAGTCCATATCCAGAATCAATTACTTTACTTGCTCGAAAAGAGCATCTTTATTCTGCGGATTTAAGCCATGAGGGCGTTGCACAACTACGAGGGATTTTTGAGCAGGATCCACGAATACGAAT
>JAGXHZ010000010.1 GCA_024635855.1 Sulfuricurvum sp. | reverse complement strand
GAGCATCTTTATTCTGCGGATTTAAGCCATGAGGGCGTTGCACAACTACGAGGGATTTTTGAGCAGGATCCACGAATACGAATCGATTTTAATGATGAGATAGTTAGTAAAAAAGTCTATAAAGATGAAATCACTGAAATCCAGACTCGTCATAGAACGATTGATAATCTTTTTCTTATTTTTGGAGCAGGGATTGATCCTAATGTCTCTTTCGCCCGCGGAGTGCTTGATTGTGACAAAGGTATTTTGGTAGATGACGCGATGCGTACCTCTAATCCTGATATTTATTGTGTCGGTGAAGCAGCACAATTGCGTAAAAATGGCTTTATTGCCGGACGAGTAAAAGAGTGTACGTTGCAAGCTGACGTTGCTGTTGAGATTTTATTGGGACAAGAAGGCAAAACTTTTGAACAAACCGTATCTATCGACGGGCTAAAAGTGGGTTCATTTCTATTTGCTGATGTGCGTTCCCCAAATTATAATCCCAAAGATTCAGAGAACGAAACCATCCTCATCACCCATAAAAATCGAATCGATCAATACATCATCAACCATGATCGCCTCCAGCGCTTTATTGGTATTAATACCAATATTGATTTGATCCATCTCAAGAAGTTAATGGAAAAAAATGAAACAATTGATCCGGCGTATTTTTATTCAAATCGTCTCAATAGCGGAAAGGGTCGTTTGGTTTGCAGTTGTGAGAGTGTTTATGAAGAAGAGCTCATTGAAATTATTAAGTTCAATGCTATTACCTCGTTTGCCGAACTCAAACCCTATACCAATGCAGGTCGTGTATGCGGTCGTTGCAAGCAAGATATTTCTGCTTTAATCGCAGCTACGCCTGTAAATCATGAAGAAGCTGCACGACTTAGAGAAGAACGAGAAAGGAAGCTAAAAGAAGCCGAATTGGAGCGCGTTCGGGCACGGATCAATAAATATAATTCCATCCATCCTAAAAATCAGCTCAGTGCCGAAAATCTTGAAGAAGCGATTGCCTCTTTTGATATGAGCCGAGAATTTAACCAATGGGTTTCGATGATTACGGCGACAATGCATTTGCATCCTGATTTCGAAGCGGTGGTGAAAGAGGGGGTTACGCAGCTTAATAAAATCCCTATCATTTGGCTGGAACTATCCGATTGCAGTGGAAATTCAGAAGGGTTTATCAAATCGTCTCATCCGAAAATCGATGATTTGATCCTCAAATACATTTCGCTTGATTACCATGAGCTTCTAATGGCGGGATCGGGTGATCAATCGGAAAATGTACTTGATAATATTATTAAATATGACTCTGGAAAATACCTTTTGATTGTCGAGGGGGCAGTACCGCTTGGTCTGGATGGAAAATATTTACGTATCGGACCAAAAGGGGAAACAGGGCATGCACTGCTTCAACGTGTTGCGAAAAATGCGGCGGCTGTAATCGCCGTTGGATCATGTGCGTATGATGGCGGTGTCGTAGCCGCTGCACCCAATCCGACCGGTGCAGTTGGAGTTTCAGAAGCACTGGGGCGAAAAGACATCATCAATCTTCCCGGATGTCCTGTGAATCCAATCAATATAGTAGGAACACTGCTTCATTTTATGATGTTTGAGGAATTTCCCAAACTTGATGCCAAAAACCGTCCCGAATGGGCCTATAACTTTCTCGTTCATGACAATTGTGAACGGCGCGGCCATTATGATTTGGGTGAGTTTGTCCTCGAGTGGGGGGATGAGGGGGCAAAAAAAGGGTGGTGTTTGTTCCAAATGGGGTGCAAGGGACCGTATGCGCAGATGAATTGCCCACAGGTGAAGTTTAATGAGGGGACCAGCTGGCCGGTACAAGCAGGTCATGGATGTTTTGCCTGCGGTGCCGGAAAAATCGCGTTTGATGAGTACGCCAATAATCGACCACTTCCAAAGGAACCGCATGAGTAACCGTAAAATCGTTATTGACCCTATCACTCGTATTGAAGGGCATTTACGCATCGAAGTCGAGATCAATGAAGAAAATATTGTTACCGATGCATGGGCATCCGGACAGCTGTTTCGCGGTATCGAGATTATTCTTAAAGGGCGTGATCCCAGAGATGCAGGGCTTATAGCGCAGCGCATTTGCGGTGTTTGTACTAACGTCCATTATCGTGCTTCTATCAGTTGCGTCGAAGATGCGTATGGGATTACGATTCCTCAAAATGCCGAGATCATTCGTAATCTTGTCACCCTTTCTCTCTTTGTACAAGATCATATTATTCACTATTATCATCTTCATTCACTCGATTTTGTGGACATTACAAGTGCATTGGAAGCCGATTGCACCAAAGCAGTCAAGAGCGCACAACAGTATCACGAACGCCCTTATCGAAACTCTGAGGGGCATTTGGAAAGTGTTAAAGAGAAGCTGAGTAGTTTCGTCAAAGCAGGGCGGTTGGGCCTCTTTGCTAATGGTTATTGGGGACATGAGAGCTATCGGCTGACTCCTGAGGAAAATTTGGTCCATATGAACCATTATCTCGAAGCACTTCGGATTCAGCATGACATCTCCAAAGCCATCGCTATTTTTGCCGGAAAAACACCACACCCTCAAAATCTAGTTGTGGGTGGCGTTACCAGTGTTGCGGATATGCTTAACCCTCAACGACTCAATGATTATATGTTTCTTATTAAAGAGACGCGTGATTTCTTGGAGCGCGCGTATATACCTGACATGAAGATGATGGTAAAAGCATACGAAGAATCGATCAAAATGGGAGAAGGACGTGGAAGTGGAAACTTTATGTGCTGTGGCGGGTATCGACTGGCTTCTAAAGAACAGCTTTTTGAAAGTGGTGTTCTTACAAGTCATAACTTTGATGCGATAGAGCCGTTTGATCCATCTAAGATCACAGAAGAAGCATCCCGATCTTGGTATGAGCATGATCTTCCAAGCTCGCCATACGATGAAGAGTGTGTTCCCTTTTATACCGATTTAAATGAGGATGGAACGCTTAAAAGTGAGGGAAAATACAGTTGGATAAAAGCTCCGCGCTATGGCGGAAAAGTGATGGAAGTAGGACCAGTAGCTCGAATGATCGTGGGAGTAGTTAAAAATTCCAAAGTGATTAAGCCATATATGGATCGTTTCATGAAAGATACAGGGATGACTCTGATTGATTTTTCTACAACCATCGGACGCAATGCGGCTCGTGCTGTTGAAGCGCAGATATGCTGCGATTATCTTTTTGATTTTATGAGCGATTTAATCGAAAATATCAAATATTACGATGAAGAAACATGGACAAAGTATGCTTTTGAAGCCTTGCCAAGTGCATCCAAAGGAGAAGGAATTTTTGAAGTTCCCCGGGGAGTATTGGGTCACTTTGTCCGAATTGAAGATGCAAAAGTTGCGAATTATCAAGTCGTAGCACCGACAACATGGAACGCATCCCCGAGAGATGCTACAGGACAGCTCGGAGCGTATGAAGAATCGCTTATCGGGATAAAGCTTGCAGATGCCCAACGACCACTGGAAGTATTACGGGTGATTCATTCGTTTGATCCGTGTTTGGCGTGTGCTGTTCATATAATCGATACTAAAGGGAGAGAACTTTCTAGGTATAAAATTTCTACTATCTAAAAGCTATAGGGATATTCCCAACAGCTTTAATAGAATATCTTTTTCTTTTGCAGGGTTGTCAAAGAAGCTTTTTTTCACGTACTCTTCTAAAACAGTGATATCATCAAACAGCTCTGAATCATTTTTATGGGGGAAATAGAGATTTACTTCTTTTGCCATTGCTTCAAAAAACTCTTCACTTCCCTCTTCATTAGTGAACAATTCGATACGGTTTCCATGTTCAATAGTAGCGAGAGCACGAAGTAAATAGAGTTGGTCACATCGATCACTATCAGACTCTTTATCGATCAAATCATTGATATGCTCTATCTCCTGACGATAAATTTCACTCGATTCTTTGATTATTAGACGCTGCTGTGGAGTAAATGGCATACACTATCCTTCTTTGGTTGATGGAGTAAAAAGAGGATTGTACACTGTTTTAGAAATAATACGTAATTGAGCTTCGATATATTAGGAATACAGGCTTATTCATCTAGCCAATGTTTGATTTTTTTCGTATATTCTTTGAGAATTTTTTCACCGGCTTTTGTTGTTAACGCTTGGATATAGAGACGGAGGGTATCACTGTTTTGATCGGGAATGATCACAATCCAATCCTTTTCATTTATGCATATTTTGATTCCGTCACCATTAGTGTTTTTTTTATCCAGACTGTCTTCCAACAACTTACGCATCATCTTACCTTTTAGCCTGTTCTCACATGCTATTTTGGTTTCAAAATAATAGAAAGGTTCGAAACTCATTGCAATATCGCTGATAAATTCACTCTCACGGCTGAGCATCTCGATTAGTTTCATACTGGAAAAAAGCGAATCAAAATGAAAGCTAAACTCACTAAATAAATAGTTACCTTCTGTTGTTGCGATGAAATCGTATTGTTGCAGTTCAGCTCCTTTTAGATTACTGATTTTTAAGCGGTCAATGCTTAGATTTTGAAAACGGTGATCCATAAAGTCGGGAGCCCATGCAGGCAATAACACTCTTTTTTTATGACCGTCACGATTTAAAAGCTCCAAAAAAACGAATATAGCAATGTAACGCTCCAAAATAATTCCAGTATTGCAAACAATATCAAGCGTTTTGAAATCCGGGTATATTATAAGACCCAAATTCAATTTCATACCGATAATAATTTCAGAGAGTTCTCGTTTGGATTTTAGGAGCTGATTGGGAAGTTCGGTCAGTTTTTTATCATTATGGTAGGCATTTAGTATCACAGAATCAACGTCCAGTTCATGTAAAATAGCTGGAAAAATAGATGATGCTGTTCCATGCAACAGATCAATGGCAAGATGAAATTTTTTATGCTTGATGGCTAAAATGTCGAGACTTTCGAGAAAATGGTTGATATAGCTATTGTCAAGATAGCCGTTTTCGTATATTTCTCCGATATCCGTATAGTCTACTCTTAAAAAACTTTCTCTAAAAAAAATACGCTCGATTGCTTTTTCTTTGCCGGTATCGATATTGAGACCTTCGTCGGTAAAAAATCCAATTTGAGTACTGCACTGGCATTCAAAGGATTGCTCAAAATGAACTCCGGCAACGATGTGATCGTTATTCGCCAAACTAAAGCGCATAACAGTAGGGGAGGTGAGTTTTAAATCAAAGACATTAATTCCAGTCGAAAGTAAACCGCCTAAAAAAGCACGTTTCAACATCCTTGAACTTTTATGATAATCTCGTGAAACATAGACAGTAGATCCTACCGGAAGAAGTGAACCAAAAGATTCGGCCAGTTTTGTCGCCATTTCACACGTGAGCTCCACATTGGTACGACCGATAACCGTACCATTTTCAAAGACGTGATTTTTGTATTTATTGTCAAATGTAACATCATTGCTAACAACAACATCATCAACTGCCTTATTTGACCATGCCATAACGTTACTTTCAAGAGTGAGCAAATCGTCTGTGCCGAATTTTTCATGGATGACGACATTTTTCATATCTATTTTACTTCAATTTTTTTGACTTTTTCAGTCTCACTTTTTAGTTTAGGAATGATTACTTCCAATACACCATCTTCGTTGGATGCCGTAATATTTTCAACATCAACACCTTCAGGGAGGGTGAAACTGCGTTCAAATTTTCCAAAAGAAGTCTCAATACGGTGATAACCTTTTTCATCCGTCTCTTTATTATCATGCCGTTCACCCGAGATAGTGATCATATTGCCTTTGACATTGACTTTTATATCTTCCTTTTTAACACCGGGAAGATCAGCATCTACGTGGTAAGCAAATTCACCTTCACGCGTATTTACTACCGGCGTAAATCCACTTAATGTAGACTCTTTATTATCAAATTCACTTAAAAGTGAATTGAACTTCATATAATCAGCTAGAGGGCGGTATTTTGCAATTAACATAATAAACTCCTTGGTATTTTTGTACGGAGTTATTTTATATTTCACGAATGATTTTTTAATGATTTTTTAAATGATAAAACTTAGTAGAAGTTATATAGAATCAAAGTCAAGAGAACTTATAAACTGGGTGTAAACCTACAGATGACCTTTCAATTGATTTCTACTATGCACTCATAAAATATTATTAAATATTTTAACTAATTATTATATGCAACAAGTAGAATGTTATACTTTTCGAAGAAGTGTTATGAAGGCATATGCTATTTTGAATTAGCATCATAATTAAAGGGTGATAATATGAGAATACCAAACCATATCGGAATAATTCCCGATGGAAATAGAAGATGGGCTGTAGATAATGGTTTATCAAAAGATAAAGGATACACTTTTGGTTTAGATCCTGGTTTGT
>JAGXHZ010000080.1 GCA_024635855.1 Sulfuricurvum sp. | reverse complement strand
GCACATACCAGCGGCATTCGTGTTGTAATGCTTAACTTTATGCTTGTGAGCATTATTGCCGTGATTATTGCCCTCTCGATACGCGTGGTAGGGACATTGCTCATAGGGGCATTGATGGTGATCCCGCCCGTTGCCGCAATCCGTTTTGGGATGGGTTTTTTCAGCACAACACTTCTCTCGATCGCCATTGCCCTTGTATGTGTTATCGTGGGATTGACTCTCTCCTTCTTTTTCTCTCTCCCAAGCGGTGCAGCGATTGTCTTGTGTCTTCTTGCTGTCTTTATCTTTGCTCTAGTTGTCAATAAACGATGAGAGTGCGCGAAGAGTTTTCCCGTTACGCAAGCGTGTACGGAGAGTCTAATGTCATTCAATCCAAAGTGGCTCAAAAGCTCGTTGCAAACACACGAACAAAGCCAAAACGAATTTTGGATTTAGGCTGCGGGAGCGGGACGCTTCATTCGTTGATCGATTGGGAATGTGAGCATTTTGTCGGAGTCGATTTTTCGCAAGAGATGCTAAACCACCATCCAAAAAGTTCCGAGCTTACGTTATTGCTGGGCGATTTTAATACTCCGGAGCTTTTTGAAACACTTGGACGTGAAACGTTTGATCGTATCTATTCTGCTTCAGCGCTTCAATGGGCTGAGGATTTGGACGCCGTATTTCAATCGATTTCAGAACTCAACAACTCCGTCTCCTTGGCTATTTTTACCTCTGGCACGTTTCAAACTCTCTACGAAACAGCAGGGCTTGCACCAATTTTAAAATCCTCCGATGAAGTCATCGAAATAGCGAGTCGCCATTTCACCGCCGAATACGAAATCGTCCGTTATGTATTGGAGTTTGATACCGTGCGGGAGATGTTTCGCTATATCAAACGCAGCGGTGTGAGCGGAGGAAGACGTGTTCTCGATTTCACTCAAATAAAACAATTGATGGCGCTTTATCCTTTGAAGTATTTGGAATTTGAAGTCGTATTTATTGTTTCTTAAATCACTATCTCTGAAAAAAGCGGTCGCTCGTCTTGATTTTCAGACATACATTTTACTCTGAGTTCTTCCAACATTTCATAGCTCTCGACTTCTTTCGTAGGACACAGCGAAAGCATATCCTCCAACAAACACCCAAATGCCCGTACTTCGATTTTCTCAAACCCTTTATGTTGAGGTTCGTAAAAGCTTGCTGCACCAAAATCCCCGAGATAACATTGATCTATGTCATTGATCAGTATATTATGGGCATAAAGATCGCCGTGCATTAAACCGCGAGCATGCAGATGCGCCGCAGCAGAGGCTATAGCTTTTGCCACATCTTGGATTGTTTGAAGAGTGAATTTTTGGTCCTTTTGAAACGTATCCCGCGTGCAGGTATTAAAATCAGGCGGAAAGCCTAAGTTTTGATAGATGGCGGGAATGTATTCCAACAGCAGACCTAACTTTTCATCTCCCTTGAGTTTTGCCAAAACTTTGATGAGATTGGGATGCTCTCCTAAGCTCATGCAGGCATTCATCTCATCATGCGCATAACCGTCACTGGTAATTGCACCCTTAAAGAGCTTGAGTGCCACCTCTTGCTTGTGTGTATGAGAATAGGCTTTGAAAATCTCCCCGGAAGCACCGGCACCCAACTGCTCTTTTACATCCAAGGTTTCAAAAGCTATTTCCTGAAGATCAAGCTTCTGGCTTTTACTGCACGGATTTCCAGAAAAAGCAAGCCATGAAAGTTTTGGAAGCGTCAGAAGCCATGCCGGAATCTCTTCGAGCCGGTTCGCCGAGAGACGGAGAAGTTCGAGATTTTTACATTCTGCCATCTCACTGGGAAGTTTTTCGATTTGGTTTCCGGCGAGGGGGAATTTTTGGAGTTGATCGAGTTTTCCGATGGAGCGGGGAAGTTTTGTAAGTTTGTTATCCGTCAGAATTAGCCAACGGATGCTTAATGGCAGTATGTCTTCGTCAAACACTTCTATCATATTGGACTTGAATCCCAACATCGTGAGATTTTCACACCCTTTGAATGAAGGAACAAAGACAAAACGGTTATTGGAAAAAAAGGCAATTTTCAATTTTGTAAGTTTGTTGATCTCTTGGGGTAATGATGAAAGTAGGTTGTTGCTTAAATCCAAAATTTCTAACGTATCTGCCAGTTCAAATATTTCTTCGGGAAAAGAGGTCAGATTCTCAGAGAGGGTAAGCCGTTTTATCCCTTTTAGCTCGCCTGAGCGAAGTTGTGCCAACGTATGCATAAGATCCTTTTTGAATCAGTAGTTGTCGTAATTTTACCGAACATACGCTTTAATATTTTCGTGCAAATTGATCTTGTTTACTTGAAACAAGTTATACTATTGCCTTAATAGACGGAAAGGATTAGTCATGCATGGAATAGAAAAATATGATAAATTAAAAGAGGTAATCCCCAAGCTTCAGAGTGTTTTAGTCGAAGCAATTCAGTCAGAATTTTTAGAGATCAAGAAAATCAATAAAATGTGTGAAAAATACATTGCATCGTGCGCTCAAATTCCGGAACTTAAAAATGCTGAATACGTTATTTTTTCTCAGCATATCAAAAAAAACGAGCACAAAAACGAAATATTTGTATTTATTGACGGAGAGGGAGGGATTGTGCGGCACGTTACCGGACGAGAAATGGAACTGTACGGATTAGTATCCTCGTGTACAAATCTTCATGTGTCGGACGAATTTATTGGGACGACAACGCACAGTGATCCAGACGAGTTCCGTCACTAACTAAACCGTTCGCCGCAAATCGTCCGCTGGCGAAACACGCAGTTAATAAATAACCGCCTGTTGGTGCATCCCAATCGAGCATTTCTCCCGCACAAAAGACATTTGGCAAAGCATACAGCATAAGATTCTCGTTGAGCGATTCTCTCATTACCCCGCCGGACGTGCTAATGGCTTCCTCTATGGGTTGCATACCCGCAAGCGTGATGGGATATTTTTTAACACACGCTGCAACACGAGACGCATCGGACCATTGATTTTTAGGCAACACTTCACGAATGAGCGCGGCTTTAACACCCTCGAGTCCCGCTTTGCGCCACGTATTATCGGTAGATTGTTTACCCAATGGTAGAAGGCGTGATAGCAATGAGTCTTCGCTCACATGAGGTAAAAGGTCTAAATACAAGGTAGCAGAGCCATGAGCGATAACTTGTTCTCGTAACGGGCGGGACAATGCATACACTAAACCACCCTCGATACCATAGGTTGTTAAAATAGCTTCACCCTCTTTTTTCTCACCCTCTCCTATCCAGCCCGATATGTTTTTTAATGGCTTACCAAAATACGATTGCATAAAGGTAGACCATGTCGTTTTGAATCCGCAGTTGGATGGCAATAATGGACTTGTTTTGACACCTTTTTCCGCCAAAATGCTGACCCAGCCTCCATCCGAACCCAAACCAGCCCAGCTTCCGCCACCCAAAGCCAAGATTGTTGCATCTGAGGCTACTATTTTTTCACCATCCATTGTTGCAAAACGCAAAGACCCCTCATTAGTAAAGCCCTGCCAATAATGTTGACAGTGAACGCGAATCCCCCGTTTTTTCAACGAAGAGAGCCAGCGGCGCAACAACGGTGCCGCTTTCATTTCGGTGGGGAAAACCCGTCCTGATGTCCCGACGAACGAATCCACCCCCAAGCTCTCCATCCACGCAATAATGTCATTTGCATCGAATTGATCGACCATAGGCTTTAGCCAGTCGGGTTTATCATAGCGAGCGATAAAATCTGCCATCGGTTCACTGTGAGTAATGTTCAAGCCACCCTTGCCTGCCATGAGAAATTTTCGACCCACAGAAGGCTTCGCTTCATAAATATCGACACTGATTCCATGCGCAGATAAAACATCAGCTGCCATTAGCCCAGCAGGACCTGCTCCGATGATTACGATTCGCTTAGGCTTCAACGACTCTCGCTGCCCAAAGCCAAAAGGTTATTTTTTTCCAAGGTATACAGTTCGTAACGAATGTGCTTAAACATTTCACTTAAACTGGGGTTTACAATCTTATACAGCTCTTCCAATACCCGTGAAGACTCTTGCCCTCGTTTATAGTTAGCAACCAAAATACTGCGTAAATCAGTACGATTCATTTCACTTTGCATGGTGGGGCGTAATACATCATTGATACTGTCACGAGAGGAAAGGAGCGCTTCGAGCGGTTCAATACGGCATTGATGACGAAGTTGTTTAAGAGCGGTTGAGAGGTTCTTGTCATTGTGAACATAGCGCGCTATATCCTCAATCACACGAATACCTTCTTTGAGGCGATTAAGATTGGCATCGACCACTCGGAGAAGTTCCGAGGGGAGAATCATATTAGTCGTCACTGTTACCAAAAATTCCGAAGAGTTGTAGCAAAGCCGTAAAAATATTCAAGAAATCCAAATACAATGCAAGCGCACCATCAATAGGGGTTTCATAATTTCCGTTCATGATGTTCTGAGTATCGTAGATAACCATAATACTAAAGAGCACTACAACGACACCCGAGATAGCAACTGCAATCAAAGGATTGCCAAGAAAAATATTGACAATCGAAAAAGCAACGATAACCAACATGGCAATCATTAGAGGCTTGCCATAGCTTGTAAAATCTTTTGTTGTTTTAATGGCATAAAAACTCATTGCGCCAAAAACAACCGATGTCATAGCAAAAGCATTACCGATAATGGTAGCACCACCGCTTAGTCCCAACGTTTTAGCTAAAAGCGGAGCAAGCATAAGTCCTGTCATAAAGACAAAACCGAACATTACTGCGAGATTGATACCGGGTTTATGTTTGACAAAATGCAATCCAATGAGCAATCCGATTTCCAAAGCAAATAAAAGCCAAAAATTATTGGCAATAGTCCCTGCCATAGGAACACCTACATACGCACCAACTGCACCCGCCATCATAGACGCAGCAAACAGTTTATACGTTTCTTTTACAAAGGTGACGATTTGCGTTTCATCACGTGATACGCTTTCGTAACCCATAGCACCTTGTTGTGCATAATCACGATCATATAAAGCCATAGTTTTCTTCCTTAATAGGATAAATTTAACAAATGGGATTATACAACACATTTATTAACTCATTGTTTGATCTAGTAGGTAATTTCAAACTATTATCATAAAAATTTAAGCAACCCTTTAATTAATGTATATAGAGAGATTAAAATGAGTAATATCGTTACATATTATTACAAAAAGTAAGAAAAATTTACTATCTTTGTGATTTACGGTAAATTCTTTCAAATACCTCTTGACATTCCTTACGAAATCCCCTATAATTCCCGTCCACAAACACTGGGAAGCCATTAAAAGCCAACTAGATTTGAGTTTGAGATCATTGAAAACTAAGCAGAAATGACGGTCAAGCGGATGCTTGAAACCGACATTTCTAATAATGTCAAAACAATACAACAACCGTCTATTTACTTTGGTTACGAGAGTAGCCACCAAAAAGTAAAATAGATAACAATTTATGAAGCCAATGATTTTAACATCTTGGGTCATAGGATTGAACACCAATTATGGAGAGTTTGATCCTGGCTCAGAGTGAACGCTGGCGGCGTGCCTAACACATGCAAGTCGAACG
>JAGXHZ010000079.1 GCA_024635855.1 Sulfuricurvum sp. | reverse complement strand
GTTCAATACCAGGAATTTGCTCTTTGAGCATAAATCCGATCATGTTACCGCCGCCGCCGCCAACGCCGACTGCTACAATACGTGCCCCTGTTAATGATGATGATTCGTTAATTGAAAATGGTTCCATGCTTGCTCCTTAGGTGTGATTAAAATAGTTGTGTTGCCCAATTCCAAAACTTGGCGAATGGATTTGGTTCTTCGGTTTGACGACTGGCGTTATTTGTGATATTACCCATTTTGGATGGTTCTACTTTTGGTTTTACTTCTACTTTTGGTGTACTTTTAGGTGGAGTTGCCGAAACGTTTCGAGGCTGTGTTTGGGATGAATAGGTAGGGACAGAATATTCAATCTCAACTTCTTCTTCAACGCCAGGAGCATCATAATGAATTTCTTCACCCGAGTGGCGCATCCGTTTGTTTACATCAATCTCATAGCGTGTATATCCGTCAGCTGAATATTTGATAAGACCTACTGCTCCTGAATAAGAAGGATCACGAAGGGTATCAAACAAACCGCCCATATCGGAAGGTTTCGCAAGCCGTACGGCCATATTGTCTAAAATAGCAACCGCAAGTTCGCGAAGCCCTTCTATTTTGGTGAATCCGCCGGTGAGGACGACACCCGCTCCCAAATGTTCTTTTAATCCGCTTTTTTCTAAAGATTGAGCAATAATCATCAAGGTTTCTTCTACGCGAGCATAGAAACGTTGTGTACTACTTCCAGTGATACTTCATGCGTTGCATTTTCATCACCGATCACAGGAAGTTCGATCAAATCATTACTAGGCGCATAAAGTGAGCCATAATTCATTTTCACATTGTCAGCGGTTTGCAACGGTGTGTGCAATGCCATTGAAAGATCATTGGTAATATGGTTAGAACCGACCCCTAAAAAGTCGTTATAGCGGATGGCATGTCCGGAATGGATGACGATATTGCTGGTGTTTCCACCCATGTCAACCACTGCAGCACCTAGCTCTTTTTCATCCAGATTAAGGACGGCGATAGCTGAAGCATAACCGCTTAGAACAACACTCTCAACATCAACACCGGCAGCTTTAACTGCTTTACGCAAGTTGTTGAGATTGCTTTTTACGGTTGTAATAATATGCGTTTCAACTTCCAGACGTGATGCATTCATTCCCAGAGGATCTTCGATAAAATCTTGATCGTCTACTTTGAAGTTATACGGGAGTGCATGAAGCACTTCAAATTCATTGGGGATATTGGCATTATAAAGAGACGTGTGCATAACACGACTAATCTCTTTAAGCGTAATCTCTTTATCAGGAATATTGACAATACCGCTGGAATTAAGACTTTTCGTATAAGCACCTGAGATAGAGACGATTGCACTCTTTAAATCAGTTCCTGCTACACGCTTGGCATCATTGAGAGCATTTTTAATCGACTTGGAAGCCAACTCAATATTAGTAATACTCCCTTTTCTAAGACCCTGCGCTTTTGCTATACCTGCTCCGATAATCTGAGCACTGTTGTCATCACCAATCTCTGCGATAATGGCACAGATTTTTGTCGATCCGATATCGATGGCTAAAACCGTTCGTTTCAAAATCAAATCCCCTCTGCATAGATTTCTATTGGATACTTACTCTCAAGCATTTTTAGCAGCTTTTGATTGAGTAAATTTCCTTTTAGCTTTATAACGGTGTTATCATCAGCTATTACCGTCTCTTGTAGCAACTTTTGTTCCAAAACGTTATAAAGAATAACATTTCCGCTTTCCAAAGTTAAAAACCCTTGTTTTTGTTTAGAAGCAAACAGCTTGTTAACAAACTCGCTAGATTCTCTTGCTGATAATCCCGCCAATTGCGTACTTTCTTTACGGGTAATGAAGTCACTCACTGTCCCATGAAATGTTTTAAAACTATTTTGTGCTAACTCTTGAAGTTTGGCTTTTTTCATCTCATGAGTGTAACCGATGTTAGCTTCAGCTTTTGCTTCTTCATACGTTTTTGACATGGATGGATTAAGTTTTTCAAGCTTAATAATAATGTATTCGTTATTCATTTTTCGGGGTTTCAAAAATTGTTTTTGAGCATTAAGCGTTGCAAGGTCTTTTAAGAGCTCAGCCGGAAAGATTTTTGAATCGGAAGAGACATTGATTTTTTCAATTGCAACCGAGGAAGGAAGGGAGCCTTTTTTAAAGTCGATATAACGTCGAAGAGCTTCTTTTTGGGTTGCTGTATCATTGAGAGCTGCGATGACTTGAGGACGTGCTTGAGAAAGTTCAAGTATTTTGCCGTCATTTGAGGTGAAGGTGTGCATGTTTGACTGGTAGTAAGCAGTGATCTCTGTTTCACTTGGAACAGTATTTAAAGGAGCTTGATGGACGATTGAGAGATCGTAACTTGCCGCTTTTTTATAATTATTTTTATTTTTCCCCCAATACGCTTTTAGCGCTGTTTCATCTGCCTGAATGGTAATCATATCGGGAGTAAGAACTTTGTAGTCGATTTTATCCGCAACACCCATGGCATATGCAATGGATTTTTCTTCTAATGGACTAACTTTTGGAGAGAAAAGGTAAAGCGTTTTTTGGATGAGCAATTCACGACGCATTGTAGACTCATACTCTTTAATCGTAAGATGGTTTTGTTTAAGCGTGTCGGTATACTGCTGCTTGTCAAATTGACCATTTTTAGTAAATGCCTGTTGCGTTTTGATCAAATCAAAAAGCTCTGCATCGCTGATTTGCAATTGATAGCTTTCTGCCAAATTTAAAATAAGGGATTGATCAACAAGATTTTTAAGAGCTTGACGTTGCAAACCAAACTCTTTTGCTTGTTTCTCATCCAGCTTGCCTTGAAACATTTGATTGTATTGGTTAAACAAATTGGTATAACTTTTTTGAAGTTCTTCTTGGGTGATAGTGATCTTTCCGACTTTAGCAACTGCTCCGGCTTTATCGCCGTAATCGTATTGCCCCCAGCCTACAAATCCTGCTCCAATAAAAGCGATGGTTGAGATCCAAATCGTTATGACAAGGTATTTTCGGTGGCGTTGCATCCAAGTAATCATTATGTTGTGGACCTTTAATATGGTTTTATGGTGTAAAATTAGGATATTTTAGTGCGTTTACCATTAAACTTCTATGAAAATAGAGGTGGAATAACAGATGTTATAACATTTATAGGTAAAAATTGATTAATTATAGGGATTGATATGACTAATGCTACGATTTCACAACGGGATCAGAATGTTTTATGGCATCCGTGTACCCAGATGAAAGATCACGAAACGTTTCCGATTATTCCCATTGCACGCGGACGAGGTGTTTATCTTGAAGATTTTGAGGGAAAGCAATACATCGATGCGATCAGCAGTTGGTGGGTAAATCTTTTTGGTCATGCAAACCGCGAAATTAACGATAAAATTAAAGAACAATTGGACACATTGGAACATGTGATACTTGCAGGATTTACCCATGAAGGGATCGTTCGTCTCTCAGAGCGTCTAATTGCGCTTGCTCCGGATGGATTAAGCCGCTGTTTTTACGCCGATAACGGTTCGAGCGCCATTGAAGTTGCGCTAAAAATGTCGTACCATGCACACAAAAATAAGGGTGCTAACAAAGCGTTATTCGTCTCTCTTTCCAACAGTTATCACGGAGAAACATTGGGAGCCCTTTCGATCGGCGATGTAGCTCTTTATAAAGAGACGTATGCACCGTTATTAATCCATTCCATTCAAACTCCTGTTCCTGACAATCAGTCGATTGAAGCAGCGCAAGCGGCACTTGATGCGTATGAAGTGTTATTAAAAGAGAAAAGTGCCGAAATCGCCGCACTCATTGTCGAGCCGCTTGTTCAAGGGGCCGGTGGAATGGTGATGTATCATCCCTATTTTTTAACCGGAGCTAAAAAATTGTGTGAAAACTATGGTGTCCATTTTATTGCGGATGAAATCATGGTAGGGTTTGGGAGAACGGGGAGTATGTTTGCCTGTGAGCAAGCGGGTATTACCCCTGATTTTCTAATCCTCTCCAAAGGGCTGACGGGAGGATATTTACCTTTATCGGTGGTAATAACAACGGATGCTGTTTACGATACTTTTTATTGCGATTATGACCCATACCGAACTTTTTTGCATTCACACAGTTATACGGGCAATGCGCTTGCGTGCGCGGCAGCCAATGCGACATTGGATATTTTTGAGAATAACAATGTTATTGAAGCCAATAAAGTGTTATCTGCCCTTATTACGAAAGAACTTTTACGGTTTGAAAAACGTATTGGTGTGAAGGAAACACGCCAATGCGGTATGATTGGAGTTATTGAACTAGAGGGCTTTGACTCAAGCCAACGAATTGGGGTGAAGCTTCATCGACATTGTTTGGGGCTTGGGGTATTAATACGACCTTTGGGGAGTGTTATTTATGTTATGCCTCCGTATGTTATATCCGAGAATGAGCTGATGAGAATATTTGATGCGATTGAGTCGGCTTTAAACGAGCACTGTGTATAATGCAACTAACATAATCTAAGGTTTTTAAGTGCAAGATATCCCTCATATTCCTGTTTTGTACCGTGAAGTGGTAGAAGCATTTGCCGTGTGTGACACAGGAATTATTATTGACTGTACGCTTGGGTACGGCGGGCATACGTCGTTATTGCTCGATGCTCAACCCAATCGAAAAGTAATCGGTATTGATCAAGACCCTACGGCGATTGAATTCTCAACGAAGCGTTTAATCTCTTACGGAGATCGAGCTGAGATACGGCAAGGGCGTTTTTCGACCGTAGCAGAAGCTATTTTAACCGAAAAAACCGATCAGGTTTGCGGTATTTTAGCCGATATAGGGGTATCCTCTTTACAGCTTGATGTAAGAGAACGCGGATTTTCATATGAGAGCGATTGCTTGGATATGCGCATGGACCCCAATGCGTCATTGAGTGCGTATGAGGTGGTCAATACCTATGGACAAAGCGATTTAGAGAAAATTTTGCGTGAATACGGAGAAGTGACAAACGCTCGTATCGTTGCCGAGACTATGGTCAAAAAACGTCCTTTTGAGTCGGCAAAAGAGCTTTCGAATGCGATTTTTCATTTGATGCCCAAGGGTAAAAAAATTCATCCAAGTACTCTCGTAATGCAGGGAATCCGCATTGAGGTAAACGATGAACTGGGTGAACTGGTCAGATTGTTGGATGCGATTGAAAATGGACCGCAAAAACGGTTGCGCGTCGGAATTATTACGTTCCATTCTCTGGAGGATCGAATTGTAAAGCAGCGTTTTGCATTATGGGCAAAAAATTGTATCTGTCCGGATGACGCGATGCGATGTACGTGCGGCAATACTCACTCGATAGGGAAAGTAATAACTAAAAAACCGTTGAGTGCGCAAGACGACGAACTGCGTGCCAACTCGAGATCCCGCAGTGCAAAATTACGAATTTTTGAGATAAACAGATAGGTTACAATGAACGAAAAGCATGACATATTAGAAGAGACGCAATCGATTATCAACCCTGATGAAACGATGGGTATAGAATTTTTACGCAATGTCTTTATTGTAATATTTTTAATTTTGATCATTGTATTTCCAAAAATCTTTATCCAAACTCAAATTTATTTCAAGAGCCGCGAAATCTCAACGCTTAATCGCGAACACGATGCCCTCAAAGAAGAAAATCGAATCATAAGAGCAAAGGTAGAACATATGGTGTACAAAAATAAAATTTTGGATACGTTGTTTTAACGTTTTATGAACTAAAGAATACAGATGGTATAATCGCCGTTTTAAATTGATATTTTGGGGATACGATGTATAATTTATTCGAAGACGAAGACGATATTTTTCAAGGTTCACCGAAAAGCAAATTTATGGACATTGTTTATGCCGCTAATCGTGATTTAGTTCAAAATGAGCTTGAACGTTTGATGGGGCGTATGGCGGTCATGGAGATGCTATTGCAAGAACAGCATGGTGAAGACCATATTGATTCGATTCTTCGCAATGCTGAGTTTGAGCGGGCAGATGAAGTCAGCTCGATGATTAAAAATCTCTATATCATCTCTGTTGGGAACGTGTTGAGCCGAAACGAATAGAAGGATTGATGATTAAAGCTTTTCTCCTCTTTGTGTTTCTTGTTTTTTCATTACAGGGAGCTCCTTGGCGCGAGATGAAAAGTTTTACTCTCAAAAAAGATGAAATCGTTCAACTGGTCATAAAAACAACAACACCTAAGAAAGAGAGAGTTTTTTTATGGCGATGGACTCTTTATACCGATAAAGCGTTAGTAGTCCATGAAAGTTTTGATCGATTTGTCGGGCAGCATATTCTTTATCTTGGGCTCAATGACAGTTTTCGAAAACCTCTCTTGCCTGCGCTTAAAAGTGAGAGAGATGTTCCGTATGCTTTAGTGGTATTTAAAAAGTTTGACGATAAAAATCAAACCGCTTTGTTTGATTTTTTGCTGATTGATAGAGAAAAGAGAATTTTAGTGGATTATTTAGAGAAGGAAGTGAAGAAGTAATGATGGAACGTGTCGAAGCTCTCATCCGCCAATTGATTACAGAAATTGATTTTCCTCAAGCCGTGGAGCTTTTTTCCAAGCTCTCAGGGGGAAAACGACTTCGTGCAAAACTGATTTTGACGATCGCTCCCTCACATCCTGATGCTCCTTTGCTTGGGGCTATTGTCGAACTCATCCATGCTGCAAGCTTGCTCCATGATGATGTTATCGATGAAGCAACGTTACGACGGGGAACAGCATCGGTGAATGCAACGCACGGTTCCAAGGTTGCTATTATGCTGGGGGATATTTTGTATTCCAAAGCTTTTAGTGCATTAACGGCATTTGATCCGCGCATTGCCCATTCGGTCGCTCAATCGGTGACGAAACTTTCAGTAGGCGAAATGATGGACGTTGAGATGGCAAAAAGTTTCAATCTTAATCGTGATGATTATCTCCATATGCTCTACCTTAAAACAGCTACGTTGATTGAGTCGTGTGCTTATTGTGCGGCTTTGCTTGAAAACAAAGAAGCAGACAAATATGCACTGTACGGGAAAAATCTAGGGACTGCCTTTCAGATCGTTGATGATATTTTGGATATCACGAGCGATGAAGCTACTCTTGGCAAACCTTCACTTAATGATTTTGTCGAAGGTAAAACAACCTTGCCCTATATTGATTTATACGATGCGCTTGAGGGCACTGAAAAAGAGACGTTAGTGGGATGTCATGGACGCGTTTTGGATTCGCAGGAGAAAGAGTGGCTTTTTGGCGTTATGAAAAAACACGGTGTCATTGAAAAGTCGTATGCGTATGCACAGCTGCTTTGTGATGAAGCTATCCGTGCCGTTTCCCATGAGGATGCATTGCGCGCCATCATTACCAGTGTTATTTTGAGAAACCATTAATGCATTACCTTGTCATTAGTTTTTCACATAAAAATTCAACGCTGGCTCAGCGTGAAAAACTGGCGTTCGCGGATGATGCCTCAAAAATAAAAATGCTTACCCATATTAATGAGCACAGCAGTATTAGTGAATCCCTGATTCTCTCAACCTGTAACCGCATGGAAATTTTATGCAGCTGTTCTTGCGTTGAAGATGCAGAAGACCATATTTTGACGTTGTTGTCGATCCATGCTAAAAGCGGGCGCGATGAACTGAAATCACGAGCGGATATTCTCAATAATTACGGAGCAATTCATCATCTTTTTAGTGTTGCAAGTTCCTTGGATTCGATGGTAATCGGAGAGACGCAAATCGCAGGTCAGCTCAAAGATGCTTTCAAGCTTTCCAGTGAAAATGGGTTCTGCGGAATTAAGCTCTCACGAGCATTGATCGCGGCTCAAAAATGTGCTGCTGAAATTCGTAATGCAACCGATATCTCATCCCGTCCCGTCTCTATCGCCAGTGTTGCTGTTTCAAAAGCCCGCGAGTGCGTAGGAACGTTTGAAGGTGTGAAAGTTCTTGTTATCGGTTCGGGCGAAATGTCTGTGATAACCTGTAAGCATTTGAGTGCCGGAGGTGCTGATGTCACAATCATGAACCGAACGTTTAGCAAAGCCGAAGCAATAGCTCGTGAATGCAATGCGCGTGTCCGTTCGTACGATGAGATAAAATATGCGATTAATGAATATACGGTTTTATTTACATCGACCGGTTCTTTATCCCCTATTATTACGGATGAGATGATTGGGGCGTGTTCGTTTGACCGTTATTGGTTTGATATGGCGGTTCCTCGTGATATTGAATGCGATAATTTAGCATGGGGGATACATCTTTATTGCATTGATGATTTAAAAGATATTGTAAGTGCCAATATCGCGATGCGAGAAGATGAAGCACGGACTTCTTTTGTCCTTGTCAGCCGACACAGTACAACATTTTTTGAACTTCTTAAAACGCTTTCCATTGAGCCTTTGATTAAAAACATGTACACTCGTGCTTATCAATCTGCACACGAAGAGTCTCAGCGAGTCATTATGAACGGATATATCCCAAAAGAGTATGAATATGCTGTGCAAAAAGCTGCCGAACAGGCGTTAAAACGATTTTTGCATCCCATTGCACGTCGGATGCGTGATGGTTCGGATTCCATGCGCGTGGATGCTTTGATCGAATCAATGAGTTTTTTAATGGATCAAGATGAGGGCGAAGAGATGCTCCAAACCAGTTGTAAATATTACCCAAAAGGAAAATAATGCGTTTTTCACGTGCCTACATACCGACGACTAAAGAGTCTCCAAAAGATGCTCAGCTACCAAGTCATATCTATCTTTCCCGTGCGGGATTTGTTACGCAGGTTGCCAGCGGATTGTATAATTTTTTGCCATTAGGAAAACGTGTTCTTCGTAAAATCGAGAATGTCATTAATGAAGAGATGTCGGCGTGCGGTGCATTGGAAGTTGATTTGAGTTTTGTCACTCCCGCAGAGCTGTGGCAAGAGAGCGGTCGGATTGAAAAATTTGGAAAAGAGCTCCTCCGCTTCCGTGACCGTAAAGACAATCTTTTCGTCCTTGGACCTACCCATGAAGAGATGATGGTGAGTATCGTTCGTAACCGTGTGACCAGCTACAAACAGCTTCCTCTTAATGTCTATCAGGTTAAAACCAAGTTTCGGGATGAAGCACGTCCCCGTTTTGGATTGATGCGTGCACGTGAGTTTGTTATGAAAGACGGGTACAGTTTCCATGCTTCTACGGAAGATTTGGAT
>JAGXHZ010000078.1 GCA_024635855.1 Sulfuricurvum sp. | reverse complement strand
TCCGGAAGTTATCATACGTGAAATCGAAGGGGTCAAATGTGAGCCATTCGAGCACCTAGTCGTTGACCTTCCTCAAGAATTTGCAGGAAGTATCATTGAGCGTCTTGGTCGTCGTAAAGCGGAAATGACAGCAATGGTTCCAATGGGTGAGGGCTTTACACGCGTAGAGTTCGTTATCCCTGCACGTGGACTTATCGGTTTCCGTGGACAATTTTTGACAGAAACCAAAGGTGAGGGTGTTATGAACCACTCATTCCTTGAATTCCGCCCATACACAGCAAGTGGTGTTGAGAGCCGTCAGTACGGAGCATTGACTTCTATGGAAGACGGTGTTACGTTGGCATTCTCCCTTGCAAACTTGCAAGAGCGTGGAGTATTGTTTGTTAATCCTCAAACAAAAGTATACAAAGGGATGATCGTTGGTGAGCACAGCCGAACCAATGACCTTGACGTTAACCCGATCAAAGGAAAAGCGCAATCAAACGTCCGTTCATCAGGAGCAGATGAAGCGATCAAACTCATACCACCACGTGATATGAACCTTGAGCGTGCACTTGAATGGATCGAAGATGATGAACTTCTTGAAGTAACTCCTCTTACTATCCGTATCCGTAAAAAATGGTTGGATCCAACTGACCGTAAACGTTACGCTAAAAAGTAATAATTCTCCGTCATCCCGTACTCGATACGGGATCCATTATTTTTGTGGATTCGCTGACCGTAGCACGGAATGACGAAAATATTATTTAGCCATCTCTTTTCCCGCAATCATCCCGCTAGCCCATGCAAAGTTAAAATTATAACCTCCACGTCGTCCGACTATATCTAGAACTTCACCCGCGAAATAAAGCCCTTTTACCAACTTTGACTCCATAGTTTTATCATTTATCTGTGCTGTTGCAATACCGCCACCACTGACTTCCGCGTGTTTAAATCCATGCGTCCCATTGACCTCGAATTTCCAGTTTTGAATGAGATAGATGAGTTTTTGGAGTTCTTTTTCTGAAAGAGTAGAGACAGATTTTAAAGGGTTAAGTGCTATTTCCTCACAAAGGTGGACAATCGTTTTACTCGGAAGCAGTGTGGAAAGAACGGTTTCGATCGGTCGGTTGGGCACATCGTTAAAAAGCTTTTCAAGAGTAGTCCACAGCGTTTGAGGATCAAAATTAGGAAGAAGATTAATTGCTATCGAAACACGCTGATTGTTCATAAGTGCATACGAAGCCCTTTGACTGATATCCAAAATAGCCAAACCCGAAATCCCATAGCTGGCAAAGAGAATATCTCCTTGCACTTTGGTTAGTGGTTTGTTATTGACGGTTAGTGTCACTTCGGCAAAGGTTTTGACCCCTGCCATTTTATGATGAATTTTGGAGTTTAGATGCAGTTGAACTAGCGAGGGATACTGAGGGATGATTTCGTGACCAAAAGAGTGCGCGAAACGATACCCGTCATCCGTGGCACCCAGTTGCGGTGCGGCCTGCGAACCTGTTGCAATAAGTACCTTATCGTAAATACTTTTGTTATCCTCACAGTGAACAACAAACCCTTTTTTCTCTTTGGTAAGTGCTGTTACTTTTTTTTCGGTAAGAATTTTGACACCTGCATCGGCTACTGCACTTTTAAAAGCGATAAGCACCGCTTTAGCTTCGTTTGAGAGCGGATAGCAGCGTCCATCGCTCTTACACTCCAAAAGCAGTCCTATTGAGTGGCAAAACGTCTCAAAGTCTTCAAAGGGAAGTTGCTCCAGCGCATACGCGGTAAAAGAGGGGTCGATCCCTGCATAGTCTTCAGAAGAAACGGTTGTGTTAATAATATTGCAACGCCCATTTCCCGAAGCTAATATCTTTTTCCCGACACTGTTGTTGTGCTCATAGATCGTGACATTTGCCCCTGCACGTGAGGCAAAGAGTGCCGCCATCAATCCGCTCGCACCACCACCTAGTATCGCAACTTTAGCGGATGAGCTCACCCTTCTCTCCCATACAGCTCATTGTAAAGCTTCATAGCGTACCGATCCGATAAACTCGCGATGTAATCACTGATAACACGATGTTTGTTCCGTAGACTTAACTGATTGAGATAATAGGGTGGAAGCATTTTTGGTTCTTCCATAAGGGCATTAAACAATCCGATAATCGCTTGTTTTCCTGCAAACATTTTCCGCATAATGTCTTTGTGCTGATAGAGACTTTGGAATAATATTTTTTTGAGTTTTTTAATCTGTGTTTCGAGCTCTACGGAAAATCCGATTGGTATCGGCTCGGATGCGGAAATAACCGAAGCTAACACGCGTGTGTTATCAATTTTGTCTCGCGACTCTTCCAAAAGAGAATAGACCAGATGGTTAATGAGATGCGAGCTAAAACGGTATCGAAACATCTCATCTTCATCTTCATGTATCCCCTCATCGTACACTTTTTGCAAGATAGTTTGAATCAGTTCACTGGATTTAAGAGATTCGAACGAGATAAGCCCAGATGCCACACCATCATCAATATCATGACTGATATAGGCTATTTCATCGGCACGATCGACGATCATTGCTTCGATGCTTGGGTGCGTATCCAAAACAAAAGCATCCCGTATTGCCTCCGGTAAAAAAGATTTATTATACGGGTACGAATGCTTCAAAATCCCTTCAAGAGTTGCATAAGTCAAATTAAGTCCCAAAAATGCTTTATAACGCTGCTCTAACAACGTTACAACCCGAAAGCTTTGATAGTTGTGCTCAAATCCGTTTTTGAATCCCTCTTTTTTCAAACACTCATCAAGAGTATCTCCCCCGATGTGTCCAAAAGGGGTATGCCCCATATCGTGCGCGAGGGCTATCGATTCTGCAAGCGACTCTTGAAGCCCAAGATGAGAGCAGATGGAACGGGCGATTTGACTCACTTCGATGCTGTGCGTCAGTCGGGTTCGGAAAAAATCTCCTTGAGAATTGAGAAAAACCTGAGTTTTGTACTCAAGGCGTCTAAAACTCCCTGAGTGAATGATTCGGTCACGGTCACGAGCGTAAGGGGAACGAAAATCGGAGCTTATATCAAAAAAACGGTATTGCGGATTCATATAAACCTTTTTAGTGCAGAAATATCCAACGATGATCTAAAATTATACAATGTGGTTAACACTATTGTAACATTTTCATTTTACAATACTATTTCGATTCTCCTTCGAAGCATAAATTTCCCTCCATAAAGCCATATCATGGAGGACTTTCCCCCTTTAGTTGATTTTATCTTAAAAAAAGCTACAATAATAGGATTATACGAGATGCAGCCAAGGTAGTGCCTATGGAATTAAAATCGCAACTGAACCCAAAATCATTTATGTCCAATGACTATCGAAGCAGCGGTAAGCAGTTCTCGCACGACAGTATTGCACGACACAAAGAAAAAGAAGAAGACTTTTTAAGCCAAGACATTGATTATCGTAATTTTGTATTTGCACCCGAAGGATATGAAGGTCCTGTTTTCTTTGTCTATCTCCTCACACTTCCTTATCTGATAGGGCTTTCTTTTCTCTTTTTATTTATTGCCCGTGCAAGTTATGAATACTTTTTAGAATTTAATCTCTCTTCGTATTTTGTAATCTGGGCTATCGGATACGAAGTGAGTGCTGTTTTACTCTTGATTATTATCTTCTTAGCGTGGATTAACCACTATCGCTCTCGGTACAATAAAGAGAGTTTACGGACGAAAAGCAAACAGCGAAGAGGTTATGAAACGGATTTTTCGTTACAATTGTACCCAATAGAAATACTCTTAAAGGAATACAATGACTTACCGTTTACCTCTTATTCTTGCAGCTGCCGCCACATTCGCCTTCGCAGCTCCTGCAACTCTCGCCATCGTCAATGGTCAACCTATCACTTCTGCAGATGCCAGTACATTTATGAGCAAAGCCATTCCCGGAATGACATTTGATAAACTCGATCCTAAAATGAAACGTCAAGTAGTCGATCAACTCATCAACCAACACCTCATCAAAGCCGAAGTGGTAAAAAGCGGTATCCAAAATACCCCTCAGTTTAAAATCTCCTACGCAGCCTTGCGCGATGACCTCGCCGTAGACATGTGGATGAAACAACAAATGTCAAAAATCACGGTCAGTGATAAAGAGACCAAAACATTTTACGATGCCAACAAAGAGAAAATGAAACAAAACGGGAAAGCCGTACCGTACGAAAAAGCAAAATTCGAGATTACGCAGTTTATCAAAATGGAAAAATTCAAAGCACAAATGACCAAAAAAACTGAAACGCTTCGCGCCTCATCTAAAGTAGAAGTAAAGTTATAACCCTTACTTCTTATCTCTCTTCGCCAACCCTTCTTTGAGGGTTTTAGCAATCTTCTCTTTAAATTTCGGATTCGCAACGCGCAATGATTTTTCAAATCGCGATACGAGTTTTGAATCGGTATTCGCATGCGTGCAGATTTCCTTAATCAACGTCTCATAATGAGAATAATCTCCAATCGATCCAAAACGGCTTAATAGGATATCAGCAGCATGGTTTAAAGCCTGATTTGTGCTCTTGCTGGAGTGAATGATTGCGCATAGTGATTCGAACGTCTCAGGCGCTTTGTGCTCGTTTGGTACACTCTTTTTAGTCCGAGTCATCCACACATAGATCAAGACCAAAAAAATGAGAGCAAAAAGTAAACTAACTATAGCAATAAGCAATGTAAATTTATCCATAAAAATCACTTGCGGTTAAAGGTGAGGAAATTGTAGCAGAAAATTAAGATTTCGTCATTGTGGGATTGTTTGAGGAAGTCAACTGTAAGTATGCATTCCCAAGCTGGAGCTTGGGAACGAGAGAAGACTAAAGGATTACCATTTAACTTCGGTAGTTAGCATGTAAACATTTTTTTCTTTTGCAGCATCCAAAGTTGCTGCTACTGCAGTTTCTGTAGTATCAGTAATATGTTTGCCTGATGCGATAAACGATACATTTTTATTCATTTTATACGCTACACCCAAAAGTGTTTGTTTCATATCTTGGTTTTTTGTTTTAACACCTGTCCCTTTAGCCACTTTGTCAATATCACTAACATCATAACGTCCGATGATAGTCCAGTCTGTCATTGGGCGTACTTCAGCATTAACTGACCAGCCTTTATACTCTTTGCTGTCTGTTCCGAGCAATGTTGTGTTTTGCGCATCATCATTAGCAATATAGTATTGAGCTGCTAGCAAAAATTCCGGTTGATTATAAACAGCGTGAATTCCATACATTGAACGATCATATTCGCCAGAATCATCAACCGCTACAACATTATCCTTATGATTTTTAGAGACTAATCCATATGTCGAGAGGTTCAAATAAGTATCTTTTGTACGATCATTTTTACCGAGTTTTTTACCACTTCCGAGGATATGCCCTGTCAAACGCCATTCAAGTGAAAGGTCAGTACTGTTTTCTTGGTTCGCTGCTAGTTTATCTGCATGATAACCCTCACCGTTGAACATACCGATTTCAGAAGAGAAAAATTCTGTTTTGGTTTTTAGATTAAACCCAAGGTCAGCAGAGTTGATCAAATCCGGACCGCTATCGGTTGCATTGGTTTTTTGCTCAATTGCAACTTTGTTAATTGAACGGTAATGCCATGCATTGTGCTCTTCATAGTCGATCCATGGACGGTGTGCAATACCAATTTCTACACCTGTGTACGGAAGAACGTTATCCAAGTAAAGGTATGCATATTTAGCGTACATATTGGCATAACTTGTAGTTGAACCAATCTCTTTTGTTGTATCCATCGTTACACGGAAAAAGTCTTTATCATTGATAAATGCTTTTACTTGAACATAGTTACGGCGAAGTTCAAAGCCCATAGAGTTATCAACACTAGCTCCAGTTCTTTCAGGACTGACAGATGTCAAACCAAAGTAATGCGTACCGCTAAACTCAAGCGTTTTTGCTTTTGATTTTACGTTTACGTATTTCTTTTGTGCATCTTTGTACTCTGAAAAACTTGATTCAATTTCACGATCACCCATATCAACAGTTTTTGCGTCGACGAAATCACCCATCTCAACACGGCCTTCACCGGCTGTTGTAAATACTTGACCTGTTTTTGGGTCACTAAACAAAGTCATAGTGTCAGCATACACTACGCCTGACAACATCACCGCAGCAAGGGCAGATAAGGTTACTTTTTTCATTGGTTATCACTCCTGATTAATATGACGACATTGTAGAAAAAGAAAATTACGCGAATGTTACGATTACAAAAGGGTTACGATAAGGAAAATGAATTGTAAATATAACCCGAGTGCATACGCTAAAACGGGTTAACAAGCTTTATTTGAGGAGAAAGAGAAAGGGAGAGAAATGGAACATGGGTCTTCGGCGAAAAAGACACCTCTAAAAACATCCAAATGTGCTTAGAGGTGACCATTTATTTTAGCGACAAAGGAATACATCCCTTTGTCTGACGCTTGCCGCTATGGCACTAAAGCTTGCCTCATTCGAGGCAGATATTTTCAGCTAAATTATTTAGTTTCAGCCCAGTACTCACGTACAAGGTTTGTTGTTTCAACCGGAAGTGCAATGTAGCCAAGTTTAGTTGCTGCTTTGTCACCGTAACGGAACGAGTGATCGAAGAATTTAATAACTTGAGCATTTTCTTCCGCTTTTTCACGTGGTAACAGAATAAAGGTTGCTGCTACGATCGGATATGATCCGTCTTGCATAACCAATGAGCTGTAAAAGTGATCTTTTTTAGACCATTTTGCTTGCTTAACTGCTTTTTGGAAGTTTGGAAGTGTTGCTGTAACCCATTTGCCCTCTGCTGTTTGAAGGGTAGCTGCTGAGAGGTTATTTTTCTCTTTGTATGCGTTTTCGATATAACCGATAGAATATGGAGTTTGTTTGATGAGATTTGTTACACCCTCATTCCCTTTTCCACCGACACCAGTTGCCCAGCCGATTGCTTTACCGGTACCGAATTTGCTTTTCCACATTTTAGATGCTTCGCTCAAATAATCGGTAAATACGTACGTAGTACCTGATCCATCAGATCGGTGAGCAACGATGATTTTTTCTGCCGGAAGGTTAACACCTGCATTATCCGCTGCAATTTTAGGATCGTTCCACATCGTAATGGTTCCTGCAAAAATCTCAGCTACAACGCTGTTTTTGAGTTTCAATTTTTCATCCGCAACACCCGGAAGGTTGTGTGCAACAACGATAGAACCGATAACTGCCGGAAATTGAGTCAATTTTGCTTTGTCAAGCTCTTTTGGAGTCAATGGAGCATCCGTAGCACCGAAATCAACGATACGCTCAGAGACTTGCTTGATACCGCCGCCTGAACCGATTGACTGATAGTTAACACGTGTTTTGGTCGCTTTTTGGTAGTTATACGCCCAGTCATAATAACATGGAGCCGGGAACGTTGCACCCGCACCGTTAATTTTCTCCGCCGCGATCATTGATGTAGCCGCGATAGCCGCGATTACCAAACCTTGAGTAACTTTTCTTAGCATGGATTGTCCTTGAATGGTTTTTGATTTCGATATTGTAGTGAGGGTAGGTAACACAAAGGTTACAGAGTATGGTACACTATTGTAATCAATTAGTGACCATAGTAGATTACAATCACGCATCTACTGTATATAAACCAAAGGCTTAACTATGTTACCACGCTATGAAAACAAACTCAACGACATCCGTACACAGCTCACCAATCTCACGTCTGCCATCATTTGTGCCAACAAAGAAACATTAAACGCATTTGAGAACAATCAAGACGAAAGCTACGAAAATGCCAAGCAATGCCTAAAAACTATTCAATCCGATGCCAACACGATTGACAGTGAAGTGATTAAAACTCTCGCTTTGTATGGACCTGAAGCCGATGAGCTTCGCCTCCTCATTGCATTTTTGAAAATGACCAATGAGTTTGACCGAGTCGGTGAAAATATGAAAAAATACAACGTCCGACTCCAAGAGCTTTGCCGTGGAGAATGCGATCTTACCGTCATGACTCCCTCCATCATTCAACTCCAAAAGACAACCCTTAATGCGCTGGGCTATATCCATGACTATTTGGAAAATTTGGCAACTTCGGATGCTCAAGAGCTGTTTCGTAAAGTCTCTGTTGAAGAGTCTAAAAATGATGATCTTTTCTCCGTTATCGAAAAAGATCTTCTCAATCTCATCTCTGAATCCCATGCACTCTCTGCGGACTACGTCAAAGTCCTAGGGACACTGCGTAAGTTGGAACGAACAGGGGATCGCACGGTCAATATCGCATCACTTCTTTTGTACGCCCAACAAGGCGGCGAATTAAATTTTCACGCGTAAGGAGAAGGGCTTTGAGTGCGCTCATACTAATCGTCGAAGACGAAGAAGACATTTTAGAACTGATGGAGTTTAACCTCTCGCGTGAGGGGTTTGAGACCATCGGATTTCTCAATACCAAACGAGTTACTGAAGTGCTTGCCGAGGAAAAAGTCGATTTGATTTTAATGGATCGCAATCTCCCTGGAACGGAGGGGAGCGAATTTATAGCCTCCTTGCGACGGCAGGGGATTAACACTCCTGTCATTTTTATCAGCGCCAAAGATAAAGATGAAGAAATCGAGCAGGGATTTGAACGCGGTGGAGATGATTATCTCACAAAACCCTTTAGTATGAAAGAACTTATTTTACGGGTCAAAGCGATTTTACGCCGTACCCAAAAAACTTCCAACGAAGGAAATTTCACCTATCGTGATATTACTCTCAACCTCGCATCACGAACGCTCATCATCGACAATATCCCCATCGAACTCACCAAACTGGAATTTGATTTGCTCCATACACTCATGAGCAACCAAAACATCGTTCTCGACCGTGAGTATCTCCTTGAACACGTTTGGGGAGGGGATGAGATATACCAAGATCGTACCGTTAACGTCGCCATCAACCGTCTCAAAGAAAAAATTGACCCCGACAAAAGTAAAGAGTACATCAAAACCGTGAGGGGAGTCGGATATACACTGTGTTAAAAATTCATCAGCTCTTTTTTCTCAACACGCTGGCTCTTTTTGTTGGAACTTTGGTCATTGCCTCTTTTATCGGTTACTACAGTCTCAAAGAGATGATTGTCAACGACAATATTGCTCACCTCAAAAGAACATTAGAGCTGGTTGCTGTTCGCTCCAATCAGTCCAATAGTCTCAATCACTACGTCAATGCCGTGCGCAATCAAACCGATTATCGCACTACTGCTTTCGATAATGACGGGAAAGTTCTCGCAGAAAGCAACATCGATAAGCGTTCCGTTGATTCCGGCATTAACCGCGAAGAGGTGATGAATGCCGCTATAGAGCCTTATGGGGTCGATGTCCGTTATTCTGCAACGTTCGATGAGGACTATATTTTTGTTGCCAAACAAATCGCATTTCAGGGTGACATTGTCATTTTGCGTCTTGGAATGACCCTTCACAGTGTTATGGGGTATTTTTACGAATTATGGATCAAACTTGCCGCATCGTTTGCTCTTTTTATCATTATAGCGCTCATCCTAGCTTTTAAAATTTCCAAAAAAGTAGAGTACGATATTGCGCAAATCACCCAATATCTCCATGAAATTTCGGCTAAAAACTACATGGCAATCCTAAAACCGGAACATTTTAGAGAATTTTTACAAATCACGCTGCTTCTCAAAAATCTCGTCAAAAAACTCCGAAATCGTGACAAACAAAAACGCAAATATACCGCACGACTGCGTCTTATCAACAAGCAGCAAAATGACATCCTCTCCGCCATCAGCCACGAGTTTAAAAACCCTGTCGCCGCCATCGTCGGATACACCGAAACCCTCGAAGAAGACCCCAATCTCAATCTCGCAATACGTGAAAAATTTTTGGGTAAAATTCATTCCAATGCTCTCAAAATCAGTACCATGCTCGACCGTCTCGCACTCTCGGTCAAACTCGAAAATAATGATCTCTCCATCAAGCCCACAACTTTTGATCTCGATGTGTTGTGCCGTGATGTTACCTCCACTCTTCAGGGTAAATATCCCAAACGGGTGATTGTGTATGAAGGTCATCCCAAAGAGGTGGTCGCCGATAAAACGATGCTCGATCTCGTCATTACCAACCTCATCGACAATGCGATAAAATATTCAGAAGATGTGGTCACACTCAAACTAACCGACTACACCATAGAGGTTACTGACAAAGGGATCGGAATCGCACCACACGAACTTGAACTCATCGCAAGTAAGTTTTACCGTGTTCAAAAAAATAGCTGGGACAACTCTATGGGGCTGGGACTTGCTATCGTTAGCTACATCCTAAAGCTTCATGACTCAACCCTTCAAATCGAAAGCACCTTGGGCGTTGGTTCCACATTTGCTTTTGGACTTGACACCCTTATTAGAAAAAAATGATTCCTCTACCGCTCGAACTGCATACGATTCTTGATGCACTTTATACCCAAGACATAACCCCCATTGTCGTTGGGGGATATGTACGTGATGCTTTACTGGAAATTCGATCCAAAGACATCGACATCGAGCTATATAATCTCCCCTCGCTCGAAGCACTCGAACAGATATTAAAACCCTATGGTAAACTCAATCTCGTCGGTAAAAGCTTTGGCGTTATCAAACTTCGGCTTAATGGACTGGAAATTGACTTCTCACCTCCTAGAACCGAATCAAAACACTCTTCAGGTCACAAGGGATTCGAAATATGCTATAACACCGTTTTAGACTTCCCTACTGCCGCACGCCGACGTGATTTCACAATCAATGCTATAGGGTATAACCCCCAAACAAAAACGTTATTAGACCCCTACGGCGGTTGTGATGATTTACATAACAAACGGCTTATGTGTGTGGATGAGGCAACCTTTATCGAAGATCCTCTTCGCCCTTTGCGCGCCGTCCAGTTTGCCGCCCGTTTTGATCTGACATGCGATCTTGTACTGTTAAATC
>JAGXHZ010000077.1 GCA_024635855.1 Sulfuricurvum sp. | reverse complement strand
CGATCGAGTATACAGGTCAGGGCAAAGCTGGAAAAAGCGAAGAGGTAACGTATGATTATCTTATCAATGCAACAGGACCAAAACTAAATTTTGGAGCAACTCCGGGATTGGGTGAGGGGTCGTCACTGGGCGAGCACACCGTTTCAGTTTGTACAGCAGATCACGCAGAGCATGCGTCACACGAACTTATGAAATGTATCGAAAAAATGAAAAAAGGGGAGCGTCAAAAATTCCTCATCGGTACGGGTCATGGTATGTGTACATGTCAGGGCGCAGCATTTGAATATATTTTCAATATTGAGCATGAAGTAAGGAAAGCGGGCGTCCGTGATATGGCAGATATCCAATGGATTTCAAATGAGTCTTTCATGGGTGACTTCGGAATGGGCGGATTGCACATGAAAGTGGGCGGTTACGTTGTTAGCAGCCGTATCTTTACAGAATCTTTGTTTGCAGAGCGCGGTGTTAACTACATTACCGGTGCACACGTAAATAAAGTAGAAAAAGGGAAAGTTACCTACGAACTTCTTGATGGGTCTATGGGTGAAGAAACATTTGACTTTTCAATGTTGATTCCACCGTTTGCAGGTGTTGGTCTAAAAGCGTATAACAAAGCAGGGGATGACATTACCGATACGGTATTTGCTCCAAACGGCTTTATGAAAGTTGATGCGAACTATACTCCTAAGCCATACGAAGAGTGGAAAGCATCCGACTGGCCTCGAACCTACCAAAACCCAACGTTCAAAAATCTTTTTGCAGCGGGAATCGCATTTGCACCTCCGCATATCATCTCTAAACCTGCAAAATCACCAAACGGTACTGTGATTAACCCAACTCCTCCACGTACAGGTATGCCAAGCGGTATTATCGGTAAAGCAGTGGCTCACAGTGTTTGTTCTTTGATTAAAGACGGTGAAGGTGCTCATTTGCATGAAGCATCTATGGCAGAAATGGGTGCGGCATGTGTTGCATCAGCAGGTAAAGGCTGGTTAGACGGACAAGCAGCTGCAATGACAGTTTTCCCTGTTGTTCCTGACTTTGACAAATATCCTGGAACGGGTCGCGATACCGATTATACCTTTGGTGAGATTGGTTTGGCAGGTCATTGGATTAAACATATCCTTCACTATTTGTTTATGTACAAAGCGAAGCTAAAACCGTTTTGGAAAGTAATTCCGGAATAAGGGATAGATACCGTGTCAAGCACGGTACCTCAAAGAGGTTCTTGTGCCCTATAGGGTATGACAAATAAAAAATACTAAGGAAATAATTATGGCAGTAAAACCTGAAGAATTTAATTTTGCAAAAAATGATAAATTCAATAATGCAATGATCCCAGGAAAATTTGCTCGAGCTATGCGTACGTGCAAAATTTGGCAGTTTATCCGTTTCGTTATCATCAATCTTAAGATGATTGTAGTTGTGAGCAAAAGTCACTAACACTTTTTAGAAGAACCCATTTTGGGTTCTCTAACTTCCCCACAAAGTATCCCCTAATGGTTCAAAATCTGATTCAATACCCCAACCCGACTATGAGATTAATATCGGCTAATGTCCGTTTCTTTAATGATGAACTCACTCAATGGATCGCCGATATGCGTGATACTATGATAGCAAACGATTTGGATGCCCTCAGTGCGATTTTGATCGGTATCCAGCACAGCATTATCGTCATTAAAGAAGGGGAAGATTACATTCCCTACATCAATGCTCGTCTTATCAAACACTCTGACGTTCAAACACACACAGAACGAAGTATCTATTATCCGGGTATCAGTGTTGATGTTGATCGGTACGATAAAGTAACCGTTGTCTACGAAGATGAAAATGCTTCTCCTTGTTATCGTGATTTAGCGGGAGATGAGGCACGTATGTTTCAACAGCATTTGGATTATTGTTTTGGAAGTACCTTTGTAGACCGTGTTGATCGTGAGATGAAGCAACGCATTCACGACCATCTTGAATTTGGATTGGTAAAGGATGGCGGTTCATGTCCGATGATTTTTTATCGAGACTATTTTAAACGTGGGGTACAATACCTTATCAGCGGGATGGCTATAACCTTGTTGGTTCCATTGTTCGGTTCACAGCAGATACTGGAGTGGACGTATCTCATAGACAAATATTTTGCTGCAGGGGCATTGCTTCTGATGGTTGGTTATTTTTTCTACGCACAGTACGAATCGCAACTGTATAAACAGTGTACCAGTTGCCAAATAGGGAATATTATTGGTACACTTGCTATTTTACTAGGGCAGTTGGCGATCGTTTCTCTAGGGGTGTTTTTTTGGGTTGCACCTTAATCATAATTCAATAATATCGAGGCAGTGTTTTATGGATTTTCCAAATTCTATCCACCTTTATCAGGCAAAAGAGAAACTTTTAAATGTGAAAGAGACCATTTTAAATGAGTGGATTTCACAACCGCAATGTGACTTGATATTAGGAAAACATTCTATCGATTCTAAGTGGTTTCAAGCCTATTATGCAAGTGCCGTTTTTGATTACTTCATGGGAGTAGTTGCTGGAGATATGGAGCTTGGGCAATGTCCGGTTATGAAAGAGTTTATCACTTATCTTAAAGACCAAGAGATTCGGGCCGATGAGTTGTTTATTTTATGCAGTCATTTTAAACGCTCGGTAATCAATGCGACTTATTCATTGGAAATCAATTCAAAAGATTTATTTGAAGCGATTAGTTATCTTTTTGATATGAATTTTTCCGGTGTTTTGACCATCTATACGGACACAATTTACCAAAAAGAGCAAGAAGCGATTGAAGCCAATAAAGCAAAAGAATATTTTCTTTCCAATATTTCCCATGAAATACGAACTCCGCTGAATGCTATTTTAGGATTTGTTAATTTATTGCAAGCTGAAAATTTAGGTGAGCGTATAGAAAAATATCTCGATATTATTGCGCAAAGCGGTGAAAATTTACTCCATATTATCAACGATATTCTTGATTTTAGTAAACTGCGAAGCGGTGAATTTGCTATTGATCCGCATCCTTTTAATATCCATGATGAAATTAGCAATACCTTGGAACTTTTTATCCCCAGTGCAAATGTGAAATCAATTTCTATTTTTTACGAGATCAATCCGCAAATTCCACATTGCATTCGTGCTGATTCTTTTAGAATACAGCAAATACTCGGAAATCTCCTGAGCAATGCGATCAAATTTAGTCCTCTTGGGTCCTCAATCGATGTGAGTGTTGACGTTAATCGTACCGATTCTACCCTTGTGATTTGTGTACGTGATTACGGAACGGGAATTGACGCCAAAGATCAACAGCGTATTTTTGATCCCTTCTATCAAGCTGCTGAGGGGATGAAATTTGGCGGAGGCGGGAGTGGATTGGGTCTTTCGATTTGTAAACAGCTTACGCTTCAAATGGGCGGAGAAATCACATTGGAATCCAAGGTTGGCTGGGGAACTCTTTTTGTGGTGACGCTTGCGGTTGAATTTCCTCCTGAAGAATTTTGTGCGCTCAAGGCACTACGAAACAATAACGAATTTTTTATCGGAAAAGTTTTGGTTGCAGAAGATAATGAAGCCAATCAAGAGCTTATTCGAGTCACTTTGGAACGTTATGGAGTCGAAGTAACGGTGGTTTCAAATGGGCTAGAAGCATTTGAACGTACTTGTAGTAACCAATATGATCTAATCTTTATGGATGAACAAATGCCCATCATGAACGGGCATGAAGCAGTTTCTAAAATTCGGAAATATGAGAGTATGCATCAGCTCCCCTCGACACCGATTGTTGAACTAAGCGCCAATGTCCTTAAAGGTTCGCGAGAAAAAGCGATACAGTGGGGATATGATGCTTTTGTCGGTAAGCCATTTGGAAGCAGAGAGATAGAAGTTTTGTTGGAGAAATATCTGAAAAAATGCGAGACATCCCACCTCGAAAGTAGGGCGGAAAATACGTTGCCAAACGAGATGGAACGTCTTGAAAAAGTATTGATGCTCTCCGGTGAGCAGATTCGGCAATTATTGGATTTATTTCATAAAAATATGATCAAAATGATGACGGAGTTAAAAGAGAATGTACGGCAATGCAATTATGAAGAGATTGCTCGTATCGCTCATGCTATGAAGGGGTCGAGTGCTAATTTTAGATTTGAAGAATTTTCGCATCGAGCAGCACTTTTGGAAGATAATGCGCTGCATAACAGAGAGTTGTTTGATTTTGATGAGGCGTACCATGCTCTTGAATGTGAATATGGAAAACTTTATTCTTCGAGATAATAACCGATTCCCGACGCATTTTTGATAACATCAGTGGGGAGCTTATTGCGTAAGCGCCACACCAAAGTTCGAACGCTGTTGTCACTGGCTCCCTCTTCGCCCCAAACGTAGTCCGTTGCTTGTGCAAAATCGACAACACTTCCCAGCTGAGCGATTAAAAGATGGATAAAGGCATTCTCTTTTTTGGTGAGTTTGATTTTTTGATCTTTGTAAAAAGTTTCGCCCAAAGAGATGTCATGGCGATAGCCCTCTCCGAATTCAACAATGGGTTGGGTGGAGAGCTTTTTTGCATAAAGAAGTTTTTCGAGATGTGCTTTGTCTGTTTTAAGGACACCGACGTTTGCAAGGCGTTTCTTCTCCTCTTCAAAACGGTACAGTGCCATTTGAATGGTGGTGTGAAGGTTAAGGGGGTCAAACGGTTTGACAATATAGCCAAACGGTTCCGTTTGTTTGGCTTTAGTGAGGATCTCACTGTCGGAATGGGCGGTTAAAAAGATAAAAGGACGAGGCATTTTATCTCGAATAAAGTTGGCAACTTCGATACCTCCGTCATAACGTTTAAGTCCTATATCAATGAGAACAATATCCGGATTATAAATTTTTATCTTGTTTTGAGCACTGACCTCTTCGTTGGCAAGGGAGAGAACTTCATAGCCGAATTTTTCAAGCGACATTTTGAGATTAAGAGCGGTTACATCATCATCTTCAATAATAAGAACTTTTGTCGTTGTCATTTGTACACTTCTTGATAATTTTTTAATTATTTTATCACAAATTTCGAAAATAAAATAAGATATTGTTATTATACCAATTTTGCGCCTAATATGACTGTTTTAGGGCGGTTTCAATCCAAAAGAGTATAATCGCGACACTAAACCCTTTAATGGATAACTATAATGCTTGATTTTGATAAATTTACTCGATACTCCAAGCCGGGACCTCGATATACGAGCTACCCAACCGCACTCGAATTTAATGATACATTTGGTTACAATGAGTATCTTGATAAGCTTCATTCACAAGATCCTATGCGCCCCTTGTCGCTTTATTTTCATCTTCCATTTTGTAAAAATGCCTGTTATTTTTGTGGCTGTAACGTTGTTTTTACCTCCAAAGAAGAGAAAAAAGAGCGCTATATTGACTATCTAACGCGAGAACTTCAAATTTTGAGTACCCATATTGATGTAAACCGAAGTGTAATTCAGCTTCATTTTGGGGGCGGTACTCCAACGTTTTTTGATGCCAAACAGCTTGAACAGATTATTGTAACCATTAAAAGTACGTTTAAAAACTTTGCAGAGGGTGCTGAAATCAGTTGTGAGATTGATCCTCGGCACATTGATGACGCACAGATGAAAGTGATGAGTGATGCCGGATTTAATCGTGTGAGTTTTGGGATTCAAGATTTTGATGAAAAAGTCCAAATCGCGGTTCACCGTGTTCAGCCGTACGACATTACCAAATCTGCCATGGAGTTAGCACGTAAATACAACATGGTGAGTGTCAACGTTGATCTCATTTACGGTTTGCCGTATCAAAGTTTAGAGACGTTTAAAAAGACGCTTGATTTGGCAATTTCTCTTGATCCGGATCGTTTTGCCGTATTTAATTATGCCCATGTTCCGTGGCTTAAAAAAACAATGCGTAAAATCGATGAAACGACCTTGCCGCATCCTGCGGAAAAACTGGCCATCATGCGCTATACGATTGATTATATGACCGATAAGGGATATCGTTTGATCGGCATGGATCACTTTGCAAAACCTGCCGACGAGCTTTTTAAAGCCATTGAAAAAGGGGAACTGCACCGTAATTTTCAAGGCTACACGACCAAGGGCGGTGCTGATTTGATCGGTGTGGGTTTAACCAGTATCGGTGAGGGAACGGACTATTACGCTCAAAATTTCAAAGAGATGGAATTATACGAAGCGGCGATTGATGAGGGAAAACTTCCTTATGAGCGCGGTGTAGCGCTCAATGCAGATGATCAAATTCGTCAATACGTTATTATGGAGTTGATGAGTAATTTCAAGCTGGATATTAAACGTTTTGAGACATTGTACAACGTCAAGTTTTCTGAGTATTTTGCCGATGCGATAGAGGCATTGAAACCATTCGAAGCGGATGATCTTCTCACCATGACTCCAACCTCGATTGAGTGCTCACCGACAGGAACTTTGCTCATTCGAAATATTGCAATGCCATTTGATGCCTACATGAAGCGTCATGCCAGCAGCGATAAAGCGTTTAGTAAGACGGTATAACGATGCGTGAACTTTTTAATTTTACAGAAACATCGGATGCATGTATTAAATGCGGGAAGTGCATTCCTGTTTGTACGATTCACAATGTCAATGCCGACGAAGTAACGTCTCCTCGCGGATTTATTGATTTACTTGGTGCATATCAGCGCGGGCAATTGAAACTTGATTTGAATGCCAAAGCGATCTTTGAGAGCTGCTTTTTGTGTACTAACTGTACCGATGTGTGCCCTAAAGCGCTTCCGACGGATATGGTGATTGAGCAAGTACGCGCAGATATCGCCGATAAATATGGGATTGCATGGTTTAAGCGGGCATTTTTCTTTCTCTTGCGCCACCGAACAACCATGGATATTCTCTTTAAGCTCGGATACGTATTTCAGACGTGCGGATTTAAGATCAAGGCAGAGCTAAATTCTATGCAGCCTCGTTTTAATCTTCCCCTCATTAAAAAAGATCGTCTTTTACCCTCCATGGGAAAAACTTCTTTCCTGAACAGTTACCCCGAAAATATCTCCAATGGCGGCAAACGCCGTGTTGCAATCTTCATTGGCTGCTTGGCGAACTATAACTATACTGAAATAGGGAAGGGGCTTTTAGAGATTCTCGAAGCCCTCAATATCGATGCCTTTATCCCGAAAAAACAGCTTTGCTGCGGGGCACCTGCCTATTTTACCGGTGATTTCGCAACGGTTGATCATAACGCCAAAAAGAACATCATCTATTTCGAGAGCTTTATTGATGAGGTCGAAGCGATTATCATTCCGGAAGCAACGTGCAGCGCAATGATTAAAATCGATTATGAACACTTTTTTCATGATCAGCCTGAGTGGTTAGAGCGCGCAAAAAAACTTAAAAGTAAAATCTTTATGGCGACCGAGTGGCTTGAGCAAAAAACTGAGCTTAACGCACTTTTGGCATCAAAGGGGCGCAGTGATTCTCTGGTAACGTACCATGACCCGTGTCATGCGCGCAAAATGCAAGGGGTGTACCAAGAACCACGCCGACTGGTAGCGCAAAACTACACCATCACCGAGATGAGTGATCCCAATGCATGTTGCGGATTTGGCGGAGTGACCATGCAGACGGAAAATTTCCATTTTGCCCAAGCCGCAGGACGTCCTAAAGCTGCCATGATTGCCAAAACCGGTGCCCAAATCGTCACCGCCGAGTGCAGTGCATGCCGTATGCAGATCAACAACTCGATGAATGAAGCGAATGTGGATGTCGTTTTCAAAAATCCGATCGAATTGATTGCGGAAGCTTTACGAAAATGACAACACAGGAAGTTGAATCGTTTTTAGAAACGTTCCAAACACTGATGATGGCGTCTCTGACTCCCGAAGGTGAGCCTCATGCGAGTACCGCTGCTTATGTCCGGATGGGAAATGATTTTTACATCCTCATAAGCACCGTTGCCCAACATGGGCGCAATTTGTTGGCATCAGGAAAAGTATCATTGCTTTTTGCCGAAGATGAGTCGAAAACACTACAGCCCTTTGCACGTAAACGGGTGACGATCGAAGCATCTGTCCATGAAATTGTACGTGAAAACAGTGAATTTGTCTCAATGATCGAACGTTTTAAAGAAAAATTTGATCCCGAATTAATCGGTTCTTTGTCCGAAATGGGAGATTTTCATCTTTTTAAACTCTCTCCTAAAAGCGGCAGTGTTGTGATGGGATTTGGGAGGGCGTACCGTCTGGATGAAAACCTTGAAGTGCTGACGCATATTAGTGCTGTGCATCAGCATTCGAAATAAAGGAATTGGTTAATTATGGAATACTGGAATCATATATACGAGCATTTTAACCCCGTAGCCTTTAGTATCTTTTCGATTCCTGTACACTGGTATGGATTGATGTATGTTCTTGCTCTTTTATCGGCGCTGATGATTGCTAAATGGATTGTCAAAAAAGACAACATCGACATCACTAAAGATCAACTGGATGATTATTTCATTTATGCCGAAATAGGGGTTATTCTCGGGGCGCGGTTGGGGTATGTTCTTTTTTACGATACGCATATGATGTACTATTTGACGCAGCCATGGCAGATTTTTAATCCGTTTATTGATGGGCAGTTTGTCGGAATTCGGGGGATGAGTTTTCATGGGGCAATTGTCGGATTTTTAATTGGGTCGTATCTCTTTTTTCGTCGCAATGGAATCCCGTTCGGTCGGCTGATGGATTTAGTGGCGGTATCGGTTCCTCTTGGGTATGTATTCGGGCGGATCGGGAATTTCCTCAATCAAGAGCTAGTCGGACGTGCCACTGATGTGCCTTGGGGAATTTACGTGTATGATACGCTTCGTCACCCTTCACAACTCTATGAAGCATTTATCGAAGGGTTCGTTGTTTTTGCCATTATCTATCTTTATCGTAAGCGAAAAGCGTTCGAGGGTGAATTGATTCTGCTTTATGGTGTGGCGTATGGTTTGGGTCGTGCATTTGTAGAGTTTTATCGTGCTCCTGATGCACAGATTGGGTACATTGTGGGAGAGTGGATGACGCTTGGTATGGCACTAAGTCTGGCAATGGCAATCGTTTCGGCCATTATTTGGATTATACTTCGCTCTCAAAATTCTATGCAAAAAGTGTGATTTCCATTCTCGTAGCTATAGTTTAAATGAAAATTATGTAACTCACATACAGATTGGGCAATGTAAAGCCCCAATCCCAATCCTCCATCTCCTCTCTCAGTAACAAAAGCTTGCAGGGCTTCTTCCACGGGACGTTTGAGCGGTTCTCCGCTATTTTGTATGCAGATTTTTTCACTGCTACACGTTATGACTATCGGAAATGTACTTGCATGACGATAGGCATTATCGATCAAATTTTGCAAGGCACTGGTGAAGAGGACGGGATCAGCCATCACGGTTTCTTCATCTCCGCAAAGAAGTATATTTTGATCTTCCAACAGCAGGTTGTCCATCGCTAAATTGAGAAGAGTTTTTAGTTTTACTTTTTGAGGGTTTAATGCAAAGGCGTGCATTTTTTCAATCTGTGCCATTTGATGAATCAGATGTTCCATGCGTGAGAAAAGTTTACCAAGCAGTGTTGTATTGGTACTTGGCTCTTGAAGTTCTACAATCAACTTGCCTTTGGTAATAGGAGTTTTCAGCTCATGCATAATATTGCGCAAGAAAAGCTCACGAGATTTTTTAAGGGCACTTTGTCGAAGGAGTGCATCGTGCAGAGCATTGGAAATGAGAGCGATTTCATCTTTGCCGCTGCTTGTGGTATTTAGAATTTCTTCGCCTGCTCCATAGTGCTGTATTTGTTGATATAAATGTTTAAGCGGTCGAAGATTGCGCCAAAGCAGGAGATACATACTAACAAGCCCGCCAAAAAGGGTAAAAAATAAAAGCCATACAAAATAATAGGTATTTCCCTCGACGGTATCGCGGTAAAATATAGTGCAGTGACTGCGCATAAGGGCATAAATTATCCCTTGGCTGTCTTGATAGATTTGAATATGTAGTTGATTGGTTTGAAGCCTTTTTTCCATCAGAGCAGGGAGTTTTATTTCTTTCGCATCGGATTTAAGATTGGATATCTCTTGGAATCCGGCACGAGCAAGCTCTTTAGTTTGATTTTCACAACTGTAATTTTTCAGCATTTCCAATACTTGAGAAAGCTCCATAGAACGATGAGTTAAAAGGCGAAATTTTTGATGTTTTTGTTCATCTAATGCGGTGTTAAAAAGTAATAGCAAAACAAAAAGTGCAATAAAAAAGAAGGCATGAAGTTTGAAGAAAACCGAGTGATAACGTGAGATCATTTGCTAAACTGATAGCCCATTCCACGGATGGAACGAATAAGGATCGGGTGCTTAGGATTTGGCTCTATCTTTTGACGTATTCGACTGATAAGAACATCAATACTTCGCTCCGAACTTTCCCATCCGATGGATTCAACATTATTGGCAATAAAATCACGCGAGATAATTTGACCGCGATGTTTAAGCAGAAGGCTTAAAAGTTCAAATTCTGCTCGCGTGAGGGCTAAAAGTTCTCCCTCTTTATAAATACCGTTTTCCTCTGCTCGAAATATTTCATTGGACGTTTGGAGAGTTTTGCCATTAATACGGCGAAGGAGACTTTGAATTCGTGCAACTAATTCGCGGGGTTCATAGGGTTTGGGGAGGTAATCATCAGCACCCAATTCAAGTGCGATAACTTTGTCTCCTAAATCGCTACGGGCAGAGGAAATAATGATGGGAATGCTGCTGCGTTCACGAAGAATTCTGCATACATCCAAACCATCCATCTCAGGAAGGGTTAGATCAAGCAGTACCAAATCATACGATTCGATAGAGAGAGAATTTAACGCTGATTTTGGGTGAGTATAACTAATGACCTCCATCTGGTAACGGCTCAAATATTGCGTCAATAAATCGGCGATTTCAAGGTCGTCTTCAATCAGGAGGATTTTAATCACATTGTATTCTTTAGTACAATCTCTCTATTACATGCCGCCTGCAGGCATTTTATGATTCATTTTATCCGACATAGGCATTTTTGTATCCTCTTTTGGGCACATTTTCCCTTTTTTCTCATCCATCATTATTTTCATCCCATCGAGTTTGGCACGTTGTATAGGAGTGAGAACCGCCATCATTTTTTCGTGCTGTTTGTTATGAAACTCTTTTCCTTCAGTACGAAGCGCTGTAACTTGCTCTTTTTGTGTGTCACTAAGATCCAATTTTTCCATCATTGGAGGGAGCTTTTTGGTGTCGCATTCACATTTTTGCATCATTCCACCCATGCCCATGCCACCCATGCCGCCTTTATCACCGCCCATTCCACCTTGCATCGGGCATGCCATTAACGCTGTTGCACCTAAAATCAGTGCGATACTTAGAATCTTTTTCATTTGGAATCCTTTAGGTTTTGATAATCACATGATAGAATAAATAAGTCAATAAATCAATAACACAATGTTAACAGTGTTAATTAAACTAGATGAGACGGTGGATTGCCAAATTTAAGTAAATCATACGTTTTCGCAGTGGCAACGCGTCCGCGAGCTGTTCGCTCCAAGTAGCCATTGGCGAGAAGGTAGGGCTCCAGTACATCTTCAATCGTCCCCTCGTCTTCACTGAGTGCTGCGGCGATAGTACTTAGTCCCATAGCTCGACCTTTGGCTTCCATGAGCAGTTTTAGCAGACGTATGTCCATCTCATCAAATCCATGGGCATTGATTCCCAACTGATCGAGAGCGTATTGGGATCGGGAGTGTAAAATGGAAGTCTCATTGGCAACATCCGCAAAATCACGGACTCTTTTTAGTAAACGCAATGCAATACGCGGTGTTCCACGGGAACGCTTGGCAATTTCGTGAGCTGCTTCTTTGTCGATGTTTTTTCCCAGTTTTTGAGAGGCTTGTGTGACAATAATGCAGAGTTCTTCAGGGGTATAAAACTGCATCCGAAAGTTCATTCCAAAACGGTCTCTGAGCGGATTGGAAAGCATCCCCGCACGAGTGGTTGCACCGATGAGGGTAAAACGAGGAAGGTCGATTTTGACCGTCTGTGCCGCCGGACCACTTCCGATGATGATATCGAGGCGAAAATCTTCCATCGAGGGGTAGAGGATTTCCTCAACCGCAGGGGAGAGGCGATGAATTTCGTCGATGAAGAGAATGTCGCCTTCTTCGAGATTGGTGAGGATAGCGGCGAGATCCCCGCTTTTTTCGATCATGGGTGCGGCGGTAACTTTGATGTTACTGCCCATTTCGTTGGCAATGATAAGAGCAAGAGTAGTTTTACCCAATCCCGGAGGTCCGTAAAAGAGAACATGATCGAGCGCTTCACGCCGTTTGGAACTTGCTTCAATAAAAACACCAAGATTTTTTTTGATCTGCTCTTGCCCGATGTATCCATCCCAGCTACTTGGACGTAAAGAGGTTTCGGTGACCTCTTCGGCGGTGAATTTCTCGATTTCGACGATGCGTTCCATTAATTATTGCGTCTTTTTATTATTTGCATTTTGGTGCACTATTTAATTGATTTTGTTGATTCAGACACTCTTGGCGTTCTGTAGTATTGGGATTAGCATAGCAATTCACATTTTTAAAGCTTTCTAACTCATGAACACATCTTTGCTCAGGATAGGGGAGTTGATGTGCAGTAGTAGAACATCCTTGTAGTATCAAGGCACTTAGTAGCATACCCAATTTAATAAACATAATTTTCATTTGGAAATTCCTTGTTTTCTACTTCCGTTTTGTAGTTTAAAACGGCCTCTTTGACTGCCGCCGCACCGTTCATGTATTGTTTGACAAATTTAGGAACAAACGGCTCATACAATCCCAGCATATCCGAAAAAACCAAGACCTGACCATCCACGCCATTGCCCGCACCGATACCGATAACGGGGATAGAGACACTTTGTGCAACTCGCGTTGCAACATCCGCTTTTACCCCTTCGATGACGAGGATAAAGGCACCTGCTTTTTCGATTGTCTGCGCATCAGCAATGAGAGAAAGGGCTTCTTCTTCCGATTTGCCTTTGACTTTATATCCCCCCTCGGCACGAACACTTTGGGGTAAGAGTCCGATATGACCGCACACGGCGATACCGTTATCAGTCAGATGTTTAACGAGGTGCGCTTTATCGGCTCCCCCTTCGATTTTAATCGCATCAGCAGGAGTTTCACGGTAGACGCGAATGGCATTAGACAAAGCAGTGGGCTCATCCGTATAGGTACCAAACGGCATATCACAAATGACAAACGTATTTTGAGCTCCTTTGCAGACGGCATTGGTGTGATAGATCATCTGATCCATAGTGGCACTTAATGTATCAAGATTGCCGCCAAAACTCATATTGAGACTGTCACCAACAAGCAAAATGTCAGCACTCTCTTCAAAAAGTCGAGCAAAAAGTGCATCGTATGCCGTAATCATCATAATGGGTAAAATATTTTTGCGCTTTAAAATAGCGCCAATAGATAGTTTTTTCATGAATAGAAGTTTACCCTAAAATTGTAGTGGCATCTAAAATATGTCATTTTGTCAGATAAAAGTGGAGATGCTATTTATTTAAAACGCGGTATAATTGCCTCAAATAGGAGAAAAGATTATGGGCATACGGACAGATTTGGAGAACAATTTCGATTTTGAAATTATCGATGAATTTTTAGATCACTATGCCATGATGGTGGAAATTATGGAGCCGTTGATTATTGATTTAGGGCATGATGACCGCTATGGACGCAGTGTTGAAGAACTGTTTCGTATTTTTCACAACATTAAATCAGCAACAAGCTATTTAAAAATTGAGCCGATGATTCGTCTTTCTACTTTTGTGGAAGATGCGCTTGAACAGCTGAGACTGCGAGATACGTCTACCAATGAAGAGACTATTTCATGGTTGATTAGTGTTGCAGATATATTTTCGCAATGGCAAGAAGATTTCAAGATGGATAACGAACTCTCTAAAATCCATTTTTCCCTTTTAATTTTACCCGATATGGAGAAAGCGTGAAGCAACTAGTAGCTTATATTACCGCAGGATACCCTGATAAAAATTTTACCATTGACCTAGCATTGGCATTGGGTGAAAACGGTGTCGATACCTTGGAACTGGGTGTCCCCTTTTCTGATCCCGTTGCAGACGGTCCTGTGATTGAAGCAGCCAATCAACATGCTTTGGAATTGGGATTTCGTTTTTCGGATATTTTAGAAATATCCGCTAGTATTGCTCCTAAAATCGATACGCTATGGATGGGATATTTTAACCCCTTTTATCAATACGGAATGGAAGCGCTGTTAAACCAAGCTCAGACACTTGGCGTTAAAGGTCTCATCATCCCTGATGTCCCTTACGAGGAAGCAAAAGCCTATCATAATCTCTTTGAAGAGCGTCAGTTGGCAAATATTACTTTCGTAGCCCCAACCGATGGAGAAGAACGAATTGCTATGATTACTGCCCAAGCGCGCAGATTTATTTATCTCGTTGCCTATGCCGGAATTACAGGCAGCGGCAAGAGCGAAGATTTGGCGCCGGTTCTTGAAATGATTAAGCGCCACAGCCAAACCCCTGTTTATGTAGGATTTGGGGTAAATGAGCAGACTGCACGTGAAAAAGTCAAAGGTGCAGACGGTGTTATTGTCGGTTCCTCTATTGTCAGCGTCCTTTTGGATGATACGCTCAACAGTACCCAAAAAATCGCCAAATGTTGTGAGATTACCCGAAATATTAAATCACTCATTAACGAATAAATGGGGTATTGGGCTGTTCTTTTACTTTCAATCGCCATAACCGCTTCTGCTGACAACTCTCTTTATAATGAGTTAAAAAAAAGTCCCTCTTTGAAGCAGGCTCCCTCACTCTTTGACGATGGGCTGAGAGATTCCCTCTGGCAATATCAAATAACAGAGAGCTTAGAAGAGCAGTTTCATCCGATCAATGCCGATGAGGGGAAAGATTATCTTCCAAAGTACATCAATGTCAATGAAGAACTTCCTTCCCGTTATAAAAAACTTATTGAGGATTCCCTCTACCTCCAACTCCTTATGCTCTCATCCGTTGGATTTTTGACTCTGCTGCCGGAGAGTATTACGAGTTGGGATATGGAGGAACTGCAAAAACAGACGTTGGCTCAGCGCTGGTTTGAGAATGTTTCCTCTACGCCGGTTTGGGATAATGATGACTGGATTATCAACTATATCGGTCATCCGGTATCGGGTGCTTGGTACTACACGATGGCTCGTAATGACGGGATGTCGATCGGTGAGTCGGCAGCTTTTTCCGCTTTAATGTCCACCTTTTTCTGGGAGTACGGTTACGAGAGTTTTGCCGAGACTCCTTCGATACAGGATCTTATCGTCACCCCTTTATTCGGGTCCATTTTGGGGGAAGGGATGATTGTTCTTCAGGAAAAATTGGATCAAAAAGGCGGGGTGATCTTCGGTTCAAGAAGTTTGGGAAACATAAGCTATTTTCTTTTGGATCCGTTGGGCAATATCGCCCATGGGATGAGAGATGTCCTTAAAACTTTTCATATTGACCTTGATGTGACTATGACGATACAAACCTATCCGCGAGCTCGCATTGTGAGACAGTTTCCTGTTCTTGATCCAAAAGAGGATTCGATACGTGCACGAGAGCGTGAAATCGGTTTTATTATAACCTTTTGGTAAGATGTATAAAATCATGATTTCATTTACAAAGCTTTCGGTATAATGTTGAAATAACTTCGGTTATCCACTGTGGGGGCGACATGGCTTCGACTGGATCAAGAAGGTTTAGGTTGCATCGTCGGACTGAGCAATTCCGTTACACGGCTCACACTTGCTTAAACGCAAACAATACTAATTACCGTCCTGCTTACGCTGTAGCGTAAGTTTAACTAAACTTTAGGACTGCGCTACCTTCCTATGCTATAACTGGAAGGGCTTGGCGTATAACCCCTGTGATAGCTATATTCTTGGAATGTCTCGGACTTGAATGAATTTAGAGAATTGAATGCCGTAACTTTGCTCGTTGTGTGAAGGCGTTTGAAACACAAACAACGAAACTAAGCATGTAGACGCCTTTACAATCTTGGTTTAGGACTCCGGTTCAATCCCGGACGCCTCCACCAACTTACAATTTAACCCCCTTTAATACACCCCAAAAATACAAATAAAACCCCATCAAATAGGCACTTCTATAGCTATTTAGCCTCTAGCACGTATTCAAGTAATCTAACTACGTCCACGTTTCCAATGTACTTTTAAATGTACTTTATGGTAATGTACTTTGAATAATTGATTTTCAAAGTACATTACCAAGGGGTACATTATGGCGAATAGGAAAGTATCACCACTTACAGATACAGAGATCAAGAGCGCAAAGCCAAGAGACAAAGAATATTCACTTCCCGACGGGAACGGCTTACAACTCATCATTAAGCCCGATGGTAGAAAAATTTGGGAGATACGCTACACGATTGATGGCAAAGCCAAAAAGACCACTGGAGGAACTTATCCCGCCGTATCTCTCAAAGATGCAAGAGCCAAACGTGACGAACTCAAAAGCAAAGTTTTAAACGGTATCGACCCGATACAAGAGAAAAAAGAGATCAAAGCTATCATCCAAGAAAAAGAGATGGAAGCACAAACCACATTAACCACTCAATTTCACCTCATCACCTACGAATGGCTATCTACCCTTAAGAGTGCCGAAATAACCGCTACAAAGCGAAAGAGAGCGTTTGAGCGTGATATTTTCCCTCATTTTTGCAAGTATGACGAAAACCACGTTGTCACCTCATCAAAACAGATAAGCGAAATCACCCACGGCGAATTATTGAAGATCATTACCGAAAAGGGGAAAGCTACCCCCGAAACGGCAAGCCGGCTATTTGTCGATTGTAACCGTTTGTGGACGTATGCAGTGAGCCATGAGTACATAGACTTAAATATCACGTTGAGGATTGATAAGAGCGTCGTACCAAAAGGGGAAAAAACAAATTATGCAAAAATTACCGATGAGAAAATATTAGGGGAACTTTTGAGATCCATTGACACCTACAAAGGAGACGGGGGCGTAATTGTTAAAAATGTTTTACGCTTTGTGTCGTTGCTACCATTGAGGGCGGATAACCTTTGTAAGCTGAAATGGGAAAGCGTGAACTTTGAGAAAGCAATTATCACGATCCCACGATCAGAAATGAAAGTTAAAAATAAAAATCTATCTGTTTTTATACTCCCTTTGCCTCATCAAGCAATATCAATCCTCAAAGAGATCAAAGAGATTACAGGATGGGGGAAATGGGTTTTTCACGGTTCAAGAAATATGAAAAACCACGTTAATAAAGTAAGTGCGAGCAGGGCATTAGGGCGAATGGGTTTTAATGATGAGGTAAACGGACGTAAACAAACTTTACACAGTTTTAGGGGTACTTTTGCAAGTTTGGCACGAACACACCACAAAGAGCACGGGGCAACCTTTGAGACAATGGAAGCGGTACTCGATCATCAAGAGGGTAATAAAGTAGTCAGAGCCTACACCCACAAAGCCGACTACACCGAACAAATGCGGGAGCTTTTACAGTGGTGGGCTGATTATCTCGATGAGGTTAAAAGTCATGGATAACAAAGACCTTTTTGAGTTATTGAAAAATTATTCAATTTCTACAGATACCGCGAATATTATTGCCGATATACTCATAAACAGAGCTGACCCAATTATCACATATATTGAAAATTCAACACATCGATTTAAAAGGGTTATTGATTCGCATTTATCGGATATTTTAAAAACGATTAAATTAGTCAATAATATAAGACCTTATGTATCTAATGAAACATGTATAGAATATGATGAATTAAGTGCAAGATTAATATCTATGTATGCTGAAATTAATGCAGTAGGAGAACGAGAATATGACCAAGCATCGGGGCAAGTTTTTTTTACAGAATTGCCATACCAAGGCGGATATTATGCAAAATCTAAACAACTAGATAAAGATTATAGAAAATTTATTGATACATTCGATAATACCGTAAGAGTGCGTGACGCTCATGTAATTGCTTATTATATGATCGTTGATGTTTTAAAAAATGGAGGGTATAAAGCCCCTAAAAAAACTTCTAATGCAATTATAGATACTTACTACGGGACATCTCTTAAAGATAAAAAAACGGATTATTTTATTATTGGACTTGAATGTAAGGAAAATGAAGCATATAAACATCTTGAAATACCAAGAGTTTACACCGATCAAACGCCGGATAGTATAACAACTATTTTGCTATCAGACATTAACAAAGCCTATTCATAAACATTCCGATTTTATGCCGAAATATTGGCAAAAAAAAAGCTAACACTCTCCCATCATAACACCCTAAAATTTCCACGTTTAAACTAATACACTGCAATACCATCTTAAGCAGTACATCAAGGGGTTACTATCATGGATCATCTTAGAGCAAAAAAAGCAGCTGAATTTTTAGGCATAGGGCAATCAACACTATGGCTATTCACAAAGCAAGGCAAAATTAAATCAATCAAACTTAGTGACCGTGTAACGGTTTGGGCTAAAACAGAATTGGAAAATTTTGTCACTTCACGATCAACGGCGGGGGCTGTAAGTGCATAAACAAAACAGCATACTACGGAAGCAAAGAACGCCATATACAACCGTAAGTAATGAGCTGATAAGCGATAATGAACTGTATTTGAGAGATAAGGGGCTATACGTCTTCATGTTCTCAAAGCCGGAGGGGTGGAGCTTTTCGGTGCGTGGGTTGGCGTCACAGGTCAAAGAGGGCAAAACCTCAGTATCAAAATCGATTAAAAGGCTCATTGAGCGTGGATGGTTAACCCGTAGCGAGATAAGAACAGACGGCAGATATACCGCTTATGAGTATGAGATTAAAGCGGTCAAAGGACGCGGAACCGTATCCCGAAAAACGGACACCCCGTCCGCAAAACCGGACACGGTAAAACGGACGCTAAGTAATACCTGTTCTAAGAAAGAGAGAGAGGGGGATTTTTTATCCGATAAAAAAGCGATAGATTCTTATATTGATGAAGTTATAAAAAGTACCCGAAATATCAAAAACGAGCCGGCATATAAAAGAGAACTCATTAAAAAGTTTATGAGTGAGGATCAATCAACGCTATACGCTTTTGAGCAATGGATACCGGAACATATCAGCCGTGAGATGAAAGCACAATACTACGGTAAAGAATGCAAGGTTAACACCTCGTTAGGTGAGATGATCGGGAGCGTAAGCAATATAACACCCCGAAAGGATGGCGGTTATATTTTGGAGATGATAAACAAAGAGACAAACCGACATGAAAAAATAGTAATATCGACGTTAGAAAGTCTTAATAAGATATTGGAGGCGGTGTAATGAGTGATAAAACGACCGCTAAAGAGGCTATAAGCGAAATTATTGATGAGGTTAAGGTATCAACGTGTTTGAGCGTTGAAAGAGCGTGTGAGCTAATTGTGAGGCTTGATGATGAAGTTATGGCGAGAGGATACCGCCCTGAGCTATGCTATAGCGTTCTTTATGACTTAGCGGAACATTTAGCCCTACACTTGCAAGATAACGGGATTTTAAAGGGGAACGGATGAGTTTTGACACGATCCCCGCCGATTATATCATGCAACTATACGACCAAGGGAAGCGCAAAAAAGCGATGGCGGCTTTGGAGTTTTTCTTTTTTACGGAGTGCGGACGGCATGAATCATCAAACAAATGGGCAAAACATTGGAGCGTTAGCAAGTCAACATCATGGAAATGGTGTGAGGACTTCAAAGCCGAGGAAGAACGCCATTATCGGGAAACTATGGCGCAACGCCGCAGATTTTAGGGGCGTGTTATGCCGTTTGAATCGAAGCAATGGAAGCGGGTGACGTATCGCGGCGGCTACCTCATCGGCATAAAGCAACACACCCAAGACCCCACGCGGTTTATGTTTGAGGTGAACATCAGAAAGATACGCCGGAGCATGTTTGTAATGATCGAGGTACAGGGATCAGAGCGATACCGCGAGGCGTTGGATCGATACTCAGAGTTTCGAGCCGATATCAAAGCGGGTTATTTTGTTGATGCGGCAACGTTCGGGGAAATGTTCGCCCGTATGATGGCGGTTAAAAATATCTCACATCGATGGCGCGATATGCAAGAAGCCACCTACCGGAACCACATAGCCCCCTATTTGGGAGATATGAACCTCATCGACATACGCCCTCACCACATCGATGAAGTGAAAGCGGAAGTGATAAGCAAAGCCCCGGCAACGATCAAGGGGATTATTGATATTGTAAAAGCAACGCTCCGCCATGCTCTCGAAGATAAGACAATCAAAACGCTACCACTGGAGCGGCGGCATGATATCAAGGTGATAGCGGCACAACAGAAGACCATCGTAACGGATGCAATGGGTAAATTTAAAGCGGTACACGATGCAATAATCACGGAGTTTCTACACGATCCAGTCATGCGCGGCGTGTTCCTATTCGGACTATATGGGAGACGTAAGGCGGAGGTTTTGCGTATGCGATGGGATCATATCGATTTTAAAACAATGCAATACATGATCCCCGCCGATCATTCCAAGGTAAGAATTGATTTTGTATTCGCTCTACCGGATGAAATCGCCACCATACTAAGAAAGATCCAAGGGAAACGGCGGGGGCTGATATTCAAAAATCACCGCACGGGGAAAGAGTACAGCAACATACAGCCGCAGATCGAGCAGATACGCAAAGCGTCAGAGTGGAATCGCTTCACCTTTCATGCCATGCGGAACCTTTTAGCCTCAATGTTACACAGTCGCGGCGTAAGCACAAGCTATATAAGCAGCGTATTAGGGCATACAAACCCCGTAACAGTGCAGCAGTATTTATCAATGGAAAGGGTGCAGCCGCTCATTGAAAAAGCGGTTAATGCAGTAATCAATGGTAGTGAAGAAACGGACGCTATGATCGATCACATAGAGCGTAAAACCTCATCAGATCAATTCAACAAGGAGGTACTAAATGTCTTACGTTAGTGCTTAAGGTTGTGTATGGCTCTAAGTGATACACAGAAAAGCGAAGAAAAAGCCCACACCATCGATGTTTAAAGCGTGCCAAAAATTGAGCGGGTTACGGTGTAGGGGTACAGTATGCAAAATGAAGTACTAAAAAGCAAAAAGGTACTCCGAAAGGGTTAACCCCTATGGGGGGCTTAAGACTCGCGGAAACTGTCTAGTTTTCGCCCCGTGAACTTGCTGAACTTTGGTGAGTTTTGAAGTTATATACTACGTATATAAAATAATCACCTAAAAGCAAAGCATTTTAAAAGTTCAGTGAACTTTCACAAAAAAGGATAAATATGGAATTAATTACAGCGACCGAATGCGTAAACAAGTTACGGCAAGCCGGAGTATTCAAAGGAAAGCTCCCGTATTTTATCAGCCTAGTTAATCAAGGTTGGATACCTAGCCACGAAAAGGCAGGATCATCAAAGCGGTGGTACGTGTACGTAGAAGCTAAAGCAGCGTTAAAAGGTATGGAAGACCCGACACGCGACCCGCAGCGCGAGGCAAACGATAGGAAGCGTAAACCCGAACCGATCAAGGAAGATACAACACCTCAGCAGATCACCGAGGTATTAACGAAAATAAAGCAATTTGAGAGCCTACGACCGGAAGCATTCGACCGTTCGCAACTTGACCCCGAAGATGCGGCGACGTTTGAGTGCGATATCGCCGCGATGAATGAAGCTAATGCCACCGTATCAGAGCTGACGTTTGATTTGCTTGATCTGCTTGATAAACTATCCGGGGGTAACTTCCGAAGTACAAAAGCTGAGTTAAGAGTTGCAGAGCTGCTGCATGATAGGATCGTTCAGCCCGATATAGTCCGGGAGCTTTACGGTATTTCATAAAATCCGGCTTCTATAGGCTACTCCCGAATTATTATAATGAATATCATTATTTGTTTACTCATTTAAGGTTACAAAGGAGACTTTCAATATAATACACATTATGTTAACCAAAAAGGGCTATTTTTGCAGTTTATTATCGTATTGTTAAGCAATTAAGGAAACTCAACCTTAAAAATATCGCTATTCACAGATTGACAGCCTAAAATTATCGATATGTGAATAACTTTTCTAAGTTTCGAGAGATTATTATCATATTGCTAAGTAAACTTAAGCAATATGATTAATTAACAATTTAAGTATAAAAAGTATGTATTTTATACAATTTGTTAACTATTAGATAATTTTACTCTTGACAATATCGGCAAAATATCGCTAAGATTTGAGCCGAATATCAACACATCGTTATCAATTCGATAACAAAGGGGGAACATGGCACATATCAAGGATAAAGAAATCGCCGTCGCTATCAATATCAGCCCGGTAACATTCAGCCGATGGAAGACGGAACGCCCGGAGCTTTACACCAGGATTAAAAAATCGTTTGAGTGCGAAGCGAAGCTCAAAGAGTTGGAGATCACTTTAGATGATGCTCTCAAAATCGTTAAAGACTACAAAGGGGAATAAATGGGTGCAACGGTACAAACAGTCGATGACGTTATTTATGAGTTAAAAACGCAACTACATAGAATAGATTCTATTTCTAAGATGACTTATTTAGGCGCATACAAAGAGGAAGACGACGGAGCCGACAAAACAGTAGGACAAATTCACTTAACGGATATTGCTAATCTAATGGAGGTTATTACAACATTGAGCCGTAGGGCGTATGACTGTATAGATCGTATTGATACCCACTTAGGCAAAGAAATGCGCTGTATGCAAATGAAATTTTGAGGGGCAATAATGACTATTGATAAAAATGCTTATGCCGTAACGCCCGGAGCTTTACACCAGGATTAAAAAATCGTTTGAGTGCAAAGCGAAGCTCAAAGAGTTGGAGATCACTTTAGATGATGCTCTCAAAATCGTTAAAAACTACAAAGGGGAATAAATGCAACCAGTCAACATCGAAACAATCAAACAGCAAGCGGCAGAAACTCCACGCCTCGTTAATGACATGGAAATCATGAATATACCTTTCAATCAATGCCAAATACTCCAAATTGATACCATGACGCTAACAATACAACGTGATGCAGTTATGAAGCCGTCAATATTGATCCAATCAGGTGATACAGATTTAACGATCTTAGTAAACAAAGAGGGAATTTTACTTTCATGGCGTGTATCGGTAGACAACCCCGGATGGGAAGCAAAGCGTTTGGAGATTATCGGCGCAGCGTAAGGGTAAAAACATAACCGCCGGAACGATCATCGAGAATAGCACAGATCCATTTCTACATCACTAAGGTATGATATAATTGGACTATCAAAAAGAGTTAATAATTAAGTCATTTTGAGACTAATGTACTTTTTAATGTACTTTTTTACTATTGATACCTTTAAAATATCATGAAATAGGGGTTCGTCGGTTGTGGACGCCCAAAACTTCAAATTATTCTGCTTTCAAAAAAAAGAAAACTATCGCATTACACATTCAACTATCAAATATAAAGTGAAGACTGAATACTTGACCCCTAATTCTAATTTTAATTCTCTGCTATTTTGAAAGAATCTATTTGATAAAAAAGAAGTAAATTATTATTAAACTATGTTACAATACTGTAAGCTGTATCTTTTATACTAAAATTGTTAAAAAACATCTATTTAAAAGTATCGTAAAAGGATTAAACATGTTAGTTGATTTCAAAATTAAAAATTTTAGATCTATAAAAAATGAACAATTATTAAGTTTTTTTGCAGAAAATAAACCTAATCATCATGCTGGAAATATTTCATATATAGACAATGAGATAGGAATATTAAAAACTTGTGCTATATATGGTTCTAACGCGGCAGGTAAAACGAACATCATTCTTGCCTTTGAAGCACTAAAGTCACTTATTACCGAAAGTGGTGATTGGAAAGATGGAGATAGTATTAATTGCTATGAACCATATCTACTTTCTAAAACTAATGTTGACCAACCTATCAATTTTGAAATAGAGTTTTACCTTGATGACATTAGATATCTTTATCAAGTAGAGTTTAATAAAAATAAAATTCTTTTTGAAAAGTTGGATGTTTATCTTAGTGCTCGTCCAGCTAATCTGTTTACTCGAACTTCTTCAGATGACTGGAAGGCTGTGAAGTTCGGTGAGCATTATAAAAAGGGAAAAAAGCAAATTGCTTTTTTCCCTAACAATACTTATTTGTCAAAGGCTGGAAATACAGCAGATTCACCTGAGATAGTTAGAAAAATATTTAATTACTTTAGAAAAAATACAGTAACTATGCTTAGTAATCAAACAATAAGTCTAATAGATTGGGAAAAAAATGAAGAAATATCATTTATTCTCAATACTTTTTTGAAAAAAGTAGATTTGGGTATAAATAAATTTACAATGGAAGCAAAAGAATTACCAAAAGGATTACAACTACCTGATAATATACCTACAGATATAAAAGATAAAATTTTAAGTGATTTATCAAAAGAAGCATTATTTCATCATGAAACGGATTATGGAGAATTCGCACGTTTTACGAGTAATCAGGAATCAAGTGGTACAACAAAGTTATTTCGCATCTTACCAGCTATAGTTAACATCTTACATGAAGGTTCCATTGTATTTATTGATGAAATTGAGGGTAGTTTTCATCCTCATATTGCTGAATTGTTAATTAAATTATTTAATGATCCTTTAGTGAATAAACATAATGCACAGTTGATTTTTACAACACACGACTTGAGCCTTATGACATCAAAAACAATGAGAAAAGATCAAATTTATTTGACAAAAAAGAGTGTAGAAGAAGGCACTAGCATTGATTGTTTAGAAAGTTATGACATAACATTAAAAGATAATAGTCCTTTTGATAAATGGTATAACGAGGGACGTTTAGGTGCTATCCCTAGAATTAATTATCGTGATATTTCTGATTCTATAAAAGAAATGTTTTAATATGGCTAAAAAAAAGCTCAATAAGAAAATAAAAGTAGATCCTGTCTTTCATATTTTCTGTGAAGGCGAGAAAACAGAACCATATTATATAAATGGTTATATTAACCATTATCATTCTGATAAGAGAAATATAGTAGTTGTTGAAGATACTAATAAAAATACTCCTGTCCAACTTGTTGAGGTAGCTATTGAGCATAAAAAGAAAAATCCAAATGGTGATGTCTATTGGGTTGTTTTTGATAGAGAATCTGTTATAAAGTACTCGCATGAATTACATTTGAGAGCTAAAAATACAGCAGAATCTCATGGAATAAAAATCGCAATCTCAAATGTTTGTTTTGAATTTTGGCTATTACTTCACTTAAAATATTCTACAGCAAGTTATAGTAGTTATGATGATTTAATAAGTAAAAGTAATTTAAAAACATTATTAACAGCCAAAGGTTTAAAGAAAGAATATGATAAGGCAGATATCCTTATTTTTGATACATTAAAAGATGATATATCAACAGCAATTAAAAATGCTGAAAAAGTTAAAATCAATGCATTTAGTTCAGCAGAATTAGGTAAAGAATTTCCATGTTTTTTTAATGCATACACCGATGTTCATGAACTTTTTATTGATATGAAAATCTTTATTGATAAAAAACAATATGCCGACAAATTAACTCAAGAAGAGGGAAAAAAGGAAAGTAGCGCTCAATTGTCTCCAGAAGAAATTAAAAAGAAAATTGAGGAAGACAATAAAAGTATAAGAGAATTAACTCCAGAAGAAAGAAAAAAGAAAATTCTGGAAATAAGAAATTTCTTGTCTCCTCCTTAAAAACAAAAAGAGGCTCTATTCATCCCTTATGAGGCTATAGCTACTCGTTCAGGGTTAGGAAGTGCTACGGTGAAGAGGGCATTACAGGGCATGATATATCCCTCGATACTCTCGATAAAATAGCGGTGGCTTTGGGATGTGAGATTGCTATTAAACCGAAGCAATCAGCAAAAGCACTCTATCAGGCACAAATTGAGAAAAAAACTCAGGAGATCGTGAATCGAGTGATACAGACTTCTGCACTGGAAAACCAATCACCAAGCGATGAAGCACAAAAAAAGATGTTTACCCAAGCCAAAGCGATGATCTCTAAAATGCCAAAATCGCAAGTATGGGCATAGTGCTTTTTTAATTAAAAGAATGTACAGAGAGATTTTTATGAATCATTTATAGATTTTCGTGTATACTACTTTTCAGAATTGATCACTGCGTAGCGGGGGTCAATTATCCTTCGGCAATACTACTAATCCATGTCCTCCAACTTTTCCATTTTTATCTTTGCGAAATTTTTGTTCAATGATCTCAAAATCTTTATTTGTTTTTTTACCTATGATATGCCGACCGATAGGAGAAACTACCAAATCTGCGAGTTATAAACCGTTTAGATTTTCTTTTTTGTCTTTAAGGATTAACCCACCCGAAATACGATCTTCGATCTCAGCACCTTTTAGAAAACGGGTTCCTTTGATTTTGAGCTGTAACCATGAGAGCTCAAGCTCATGATCAAGAGTCCGATCCCGCTTTTCAGCAATAACAAGCCCTTTTTTCTCATCCGATTTAATCTCCATATAAAACCGCTCGACAAGGACATTTAGCCCAAGCATATAGGGATCAATAGCGGCAAAATCGTATTTGGCAACATGCTCTTTTTTCTTGATCACGCAAGCAACAACTTTAAAATCAAGAGTAGCGATAAGATGATTTAACTTTTCGTAGAAATTTTCACGAAACTCTTTCTCTTTTAGTCGTTCAAAGCCGTTTTTATTGCGTGTGATGTCAGCGGTATGGAGAATAATATTCGTTGTACCGAATATCTCTTTTTTGAACTGATCTATACGTTCATTGAGATTTTCGAGATTATCACGATCTACTATTACCCCGCCTAAAACAAATACGGGATATTGATCGTCAATCTTTGTGAGGTTATGATCACCGGACTCATCCAAAAAGAGTATTTTCATATTGGCAGTAAGTCCTTTGATTGATATTTATAATGGTGATTATATCTATTGGAGCTTGTAATCATAGTAAATGTGTAATAATAAGGGTTAATACAATAGGGTAAAAATCGAAAAAAACCGACATAGGTTTGTAACTATGTCGAAAAAATACAAAAATCTCGACATACTATTTCCATTCAACAATCAAGTCTAAAGTGAAGACTGAATACCTGCGTATTTGATCAACTCAAAAAAACTATATTTACTTCAATAGAAATAAATAAAAATCAGTAAGCGGATTGTAATTAGTCATTTTAAATGCAATGATGCAAAAATTATTGTTACTTTTAGATGGAGGTGATCCCATGTCAACAACTTCAGTAAAATCTAACACAATCCGGCTTCATCGTGTGCTACGTGCACCACTCGAACGTGTTTATCGGGCTTTTCTTGATGCAGATGCGTTAGTAAAATGGATTCCGCCAAACGGCTTTACCTGTAAGGTGCACCATATGGATGTAAAGGTCGGCGGTACCTACAAGATGTCATTTACAAACTTTACTACCGGCAAGATCGACTCTTTTGGCGGTGAGTACCTTGAATTGGTGCCAAATGAACGCATTCGCTACGTGGACAGGTTTGACGACCCGAATCTGCCCGGCGATATGCTTACGACAATCACCTTGAAGCAGGTGTCCGTGGGAACAGAATTAACCATAGTGCAAGAGGGGGTACCTGCCGTCATTCCAGAGGAAGCTTGCTATCTGGGTTGGCAAGAGTCGCTTGTTCTTCTAATAAAATTAGTCGAGGCGGAGATTTTGGACGAATAATAAGATTGAAAATTTCGTTTATTTTAATCATCCAACGATCAAAAAATAGGAAGGTATTCAATCTTCACTTAAAAATAAAACATAGAAAAATTGAGTCGAAGAAAAAGCTTTGATTATCTAGAAAATAGTATAGTAAGAGTTGAGAGACTACCATATAGGTAAAAACACTGAATAAGTGGTAGATTTTTGATCATTTCGGCTAAAATATTGGTATTAATGATTTGAGAGGAAAAAAATTTTAATGGATGAATTTGTTTTGCCTCCTTTACCACCAAAGTTTGATTTTGATACTGTATCCATACTGAAACAACTCTCCAAAGCACATAAGGCGTTAGCAGAGCTAAAAGGGTTTGCCGATCAAATCCCAAATAAAGAGATACTCATCAATTCTCTTACGCTCCAAGAAGCAAAAGACAGTTCAGAGATTGAAAATATTATCACCACTCAAGATGAACTTTTTGAAGCTTTAGCAATCGAATCACAAAATATTCCTGATAACATCAAAGAGGTTTTGAACTACCGTAAAGCTTTGCGTTTTGGTTTTACTCAGCTGCAACAACGCCACCTTTTAACTAAAAACGATATTGTTGCCATTCAACAAGAGCTCTCTGGCAATAATGCTGGTATCCGAAAACAAGCCGGTACAGTACTTCGTAATGCTAAAACTGGAGAAGTTATTTACACTCCTCCTCAAGATGAGGTGATGATTTATGAACTGCTCGCCAACCTAGAAAAACAAATCAACGAGCCCGATGAATTAGACCCTTTGATTAAAATGGCGATACTGTATTATCAGTTTGAATCGATTCATCCGTTTTACGATGGAAATGGTCGAACGGGGCGTATACTCAATATTCTCTATCTTTGCCTTGAGGGTTTACTGGATGCACCGATACTTTATTTGAGCGGCTATATTATCCGAAATAAAAGCGACTACTATCGCTTATTACAAGAAGTACGAGTCAGTGACGCATGGGAAGAGTGGACTTTGTATATGCTCAAAGGGATTGAAGAAACAGCCGTTCGCACACTGACGAAAGCTAAGGCAATTAAAGAGCTTGTGGATGAAACTGCAAATGAAGTCAAAGCAAAATTGCCAAAAATCTATAAACGTGAATTGATCGATGCTATTTTTACCGAAGTTTATACTAAAACAGCTCATGTTGAAATCGTTTTGGATGTTGAGAGACATGCGGCAGCCAAGTATCTCAAAGAACTCGAAAAAATTGGCATACTGATTTCTCAAAAAAGATCGCGTACCGTCATCTATATCAATCCTAAACTATATGCGCTATTGGGTGAGGGGATATGGTAGGAAAACTACCATATCTTGATTATATGGTAGTTTTTTTAAGTATTTCTACCATATTAAACCAATAATGTGGTTATAGTCTTAAAAAAATTAAAAAAAATATTTCTCCCAACTCTTTACCCAATTTTTTTGGAACCTTTTGTATAATTGCATTTAATTAGAATAATGCAGGGTTATGTTTAAAATTATGAATATATTTACGCAGCAGCTTTATACGATACAATCAAAAGACATTACCAGTGTTGTCATCGTTTTAGCCGATGAAAATCATCCGATTTTTAAAGCCCATTTCGAGGGGAATCCGCTTCTTCCCGCTTTTTTACATGTTGATATTGCGGCGGAAATTTTTGGCTTTGAAGTGGTAGGGATTAGTCGGTCAAAGTTTATGGCGCCGTTGCTGCCCAATGATGAGGTGGTGGTGTCGATAGAGCAGCGTCCTGTGGGTGTCAGGGTTCGATTTGTGCGGGATACCCGTATTGCCAGTGAGATAAATCTTGAAATCCTGTAGCCTCTGTCTTCTTATTCCCGTTTACAATAATCCTCAAACCATTGCACGTGTCGTGAGAGAAGTTTTAGCCTATAATCTTCCTATTATTGTGGTGGATGATGGTTCGGATGTTCCTGTTGAAACCTTGATAGAGAAGGATGCGAGCGTAACAGTTGTGTGTCATAATCAAAATCAGGGAAAAGGGGTTGCCCTTCGTACCGGCGCTGTGAAAGCCAAAGAGATGGGGTTTAGCCATTGTTTGACGATGGATGGGGATGGACAACATTTTGCACAGGATATTCCCAAATTTTTGGAGCTTTTTGAAGAAGCCTGCCGTGAAAATACGATGATTATCGGGGTACGTGATTTTGAGACGTGCAACCCTCCAAAATCCTCGGTTATCGGACGACAGATCGGGAATTTTTGGGTGTGGGTTGAGAGCGGAGTGTGGGTGAGTGATACCCAAACGGGATTTCGCCTTTATCCGGTAGAATTTTTGAGCTATCCTTCTTCTACGGTACGCTATGAGTTTGAAATCGAAAATTTGGTAAAATTCTTATGGTCAGGTGGCAAAGTGATGGAAGTGATGGTAAAAACGCTCTATGATGAGACCCGTGTGACCCATTTCGATAAACTAAAAGACAATCTTCATATGATATTTTTACACGCCAAACTCGTTATTTTACGACTATTTTTACTCAAAGGAATACTAAAATGAACACAAACACAATGGAGAGACAACGAGCATGACAGTAACAATTAACGATCAATTTATCCCTTTTGAAAATGTAGCAAACGCTTCGTCGGTGTTGCTTGATAGCAGTGTTCTTTTTAGAGATAGAATCCGTGCGGCGGAAGCATTACTGATGAAAGAAATTAGCGATGGCAATCCGATTTATGGTGTAACCACGGGGTATGGCGATTCGGGGAAAAACTATTTGGTTTTGGAGGATGCCAAAACATTGCAAGTGAATTTGTACCGTTTTCATGGATGCGGTGTGGGAGAGATTCTTTCTGAAAAAGAGATTTTCAACATTGTTTTGGTTCGTTTAATTAGTATTTCTAAAGGGTTTTCAGGGGTGAGCGTAGAACTTCTGGAAGCAATGTTGAAATTTCTCGAATTGGGCATTTTACCGGCTATTCCTTCCAAAGGTTCTGTTGGGGCATCGGGGGATTTGACACCGCTTTCGTATATCGCGGCAGCTCTCGCCGGAGAGCGGGAAGTGATTTATCGTTCCCAGCTCAGATCGACTGCTGAGGTATTGCAAGAATGCGGGATTGAGCCGTATGTGTTTAAGCCCAAAGAAGCGCTGGCGATTATGAACGGTACGTCGGTAATGGCGGGAATTTTAGTGGTTCAAATTGAAAACTTTGAGCGACTTCTTTTGGGCTTGGAAAGTTTTTCTGCGGGATTGTTTGAAGCGATGGAAGCGGATACTACTGCATTGGAACCGTTCGTTCATCAGGTGAAACCGTTCGAGGGGCAAATCAAATGTGCTTCGAATTTGAGAGAAAAGCTCACAGGTGCGACGTTGGTACATACCCGTTTGACCCGTTATCAGAGCTTTTTTGATGCAGAGCATCATAACATCCAAGACCGTTATTCCATCCGCTGTATTCCTCAGATTTTGGGTGTTGCGTGGGACAATCTTGCGTTGGCAAAAAAATGGGTTGAGACAGAGATTAACTCGGTAAGCGATAACCCGTTGATTAACTGCGATGAACAAATCATCTATACCGGCTGTAATTTTTACGGCGGTTACATGGCGCACTCAGCAGACACATTAAAAATTTGTTTGGCAAATATGGCGGATTTATTGGACAAACAGTTTGCGGTTTTGGTGGACGATAAGTTTAACCGTGGATTGGGTGAAAATCTTAAACTCTCTAAAGAACATTATCACCATGGGTTTAAAGCGATGCAAATCACTTTGAGTTCTCTCAGTGCCGATGTCATGATGCGTATGTTACCATCCAGTGTATTTTCACGCTCTACAGAGTCGATGAATCAGGATAAGGTAAGTATGGGAACCACGGGTGCGTTGGGACTCAAAGGGGGGATTGATGAATTTGCGTCGATGCTCGCTATCGCCATGCTAGGAATAGCGCAAGCGATGGATATTCGAGGCGTTGAGAAGTTTTCTCCGTTCGCGCAAAGCTTGTATAGCAAAATCCGTGCTATCTCAGCTCCTTTGATTGAAGATAGACGATTGGATGGGGACATTGTGACCCTTAAAGCGATGTTGCTTCGCGGAGAGTTAGTGTGAAGAAAGTTCTCATCACCGGAGGCACAGGTGCAATCGGTGAAGCCACGGTGCGGATGTTTTGCGCCAATGGATATTTTGTCTACATTCATTACCACAGCAACAAAGATAAAGCCGATGCGTTGGTTGCAGAGTTGGGAAATGCGCAAAGTGTCGGGTTTGATATTGCTTCAGGTGAGAGTGTTCGCACCGCTTTGGAGGGAATATCGGTCAAGCCAATTATGCCGCTTCAAAAGGGGGGATGATTGCGATGACCAAATCTCTTGCCCTTGAAGTGGCGCGCTATAAAATCCGCGCTAACTGTGTGGTTCCCGGATTTATCCACTCGGAGATGACAGCCGGATTCAATGAAAAAGATTTTGAAAAGATGATTCCCATGAAGCGGTTTGGCAGCCCAGCGGAAGTGGCAGAAGTGATTTTCTTTCTTGCGGACAAGGCATCATATATGACGGCAGAAGTGGTCAATATTTCGGGCGGGATGGTACGATAATGAGAAGAGTTGTGATTACTGGAACGGGTTTTTATTCTCCAATCGGCGACAATATGGCAGATTTGCGATCTTCGTTAGAGCAAATGAAAAGCGGTATCCGTTTTATGGACGAGTGGAGCGGTGTCAACGGGCTTGATGCTCGGATTGCGGGCGTTGTTCCTGTGAGTGATTTTAGTGAAATCCCGCGAGCCTATCGCCGTACAATGGATCGCGTGGCGATGATGTGCGCCCTTTCTCTCAAACGAGCGGTTGCGCAAAGTGGGTTAGACGCAGCACAAATTACCGCGCACAAAACGGGTATTTCATTCGGCTCAGCGATGGGTGGCTTGGAAACGTTGTTTGAATACGCGGAAGATGTTTCGCATAACAGCGGATTCGGTCGTCAAAATGCGACGGCTTTTTTACGTTTTATGAGCCATACGGTCGCGGCAAATTTGGCAGTGATGTTCGGTGTTATCGGACGTAATATTCCGACAAGTTCGGCGTGTACCGCTTCTTCGCAAGCGATTGGTGCAGGATATGAGTCGATTAAATACGGCATGAGCGATGTGATGCTTGTGGGTGGCGGTGAAGGGTTGCATTACGTCGAAGCGGGAATCTTTGACAGTATGGGGGCCACTGCTATGGGGTATAATAATAATCCTCAAGCTGCCTCGCGCCCGTTTGATATTTCACGCTCAGGACTTATTGTTTCAGAGGGTTCAGGGGCATTGGTACTCGAAGAGTATGAGTATGCAAAGGCGCGTGGGGCGGTGATTTTGGGTGAAATCGTAGGATATGCTACGGGATGTGACGGGAGTCATATCACTCTCCCCTCAGAGCGCGGTATGGAGCAGGTGATGCGTGATGCGCTCGCCGATGCCAAGCTCAATCCTGAAGATATTGGTTACATCAATGCTCATGCAACCGCTACACCTAAGGGAGATATTTTCGAATCGATTGCAGTCCATCGAGTTTTTGGGCATAATACCCCTATTAGCAGTATTAAAGGCTACACGGGTCATATGTTCGGCGGAGGCGGAGCGTTTGAGAGTATCGTTTCGTTGATGGCACTTAATGAATCGTTTTTACCTGCCAATAAAAATTTGGAGACCGTTGATCCGGCATGTGCCCCTTTGGACTACATCCGTTCTCATCGAGAAACAAAGGTCAAAGCCGTTATGAATAATAATTTTGCATTCGGGGGAATCAATACCTCCATCATCATCAAAAAAATTTAAAAGGGAGTCTGTATGAGCAGTGAAGTATTTGAAAAAGTTCAAGAAATTATCGTAGAGCAGTTTGAAAAAGAGCCTTCAGAGATTTCAATGGATAAATCACTTGTAGAGGATTTGGGGCTGGACAGCTTGGATATGTTTGATCTTATCTGTGCTTTGGAAAAAGAATACGGGTTTCATTTTGAACGCGAAATGGGTTCTTCTATTGGAACAGTTGGGGATATTGTAGGGCAATTGGAACGAAACATTAACAAAGCATGATTTTCACTCTTGGGTACATCCCCTTCGTTTTGATCACATATCATTATTTTGGCATATCGATTGCCGGACTTTTACTGGCAGGAGCCGGCACTGCATTGGTCGCGGTATCGTGGCTTACCCATCGACCTCTTAAAAATTTTGTTTCTCCTGTTATTGCGACTGTACTTGGAATCGGGGCTTATTTTTCAGGAAGTTTTACCGCTCTTAAGCTTTATCCCTTGCTTCTTTCGCTCCTCTTTTTGACCTATTTTGTCGCTTCCGTTGTCACAAAACGATATCCGCTTATAGCGTGGGTAGAAAAGTTTAAAAAACGCTCTCTTAGCGAGCAAGAATATCATGATGTTATTGTCTCGCATTGGTTTTGGATCGGGGTATTGGCGTTTAACACTCTTATTCATCTTTATTTAGTGGTGAATAGTGATACGGTTGTTTGGGCTTTGTACTCTTTTGCAGGGTGGTATCTTTATTTTGGTCTTGCTCTGGGGCTTCAGCTTAGTTTTGCGCATCGAGAACAAATTTTTCAAGCGTTGCGAACTATTTGGGGATACGGACTTTTTGGCGGTGTGATCGTGATGGGATTTATCCCTGCAATCGTGGGATATTTCTATAATCGGTTAATGAAAAAACCAAAACCCCATATTTTCTTTCAACGTGTCACTGCTGCGATGTTTCGATTATTTTTCCGCGCTGCACCGGGTGTCGGAAAAATTGAAATCATTGGCCGTGCGTATCATAATCCTAAAAATTCTACACTTTATGTTGCCAGTCACGAATCGTGGCTCGATTACCCTCTGATGGGCGCGTACATTACCGATTTATATCATTTGACCAATAAAAAAGATGCGTTTTCATGGAGTATCCGAGGGATTGCAAAACTTTTGGGGGTGATTGATGGAGCGGGTAATAATGCGCTTCATTCACTGTTGCAAAAACTGCGAGAGGGGAGCAATGTATTGATTTTTCCTGAGGGCTCACGTGAGACGCAAGCGGCATTACTGCCGTTTAAAAAAGGAGCTTTTTCGCTTTCGATTGAATCGGGAGTAGCGATCGTTCCCGTTATCATTTCGGGTACACGGCTTTTAGTTCCCAAAGGGACGATTCATTGGCAAGATATAAAAAATAGCACGATTACCATACAATTTTTAGAGCCGATAACTCCCGCTCAGGGAGAGAGTGCCGAGGCATTGAAGAACAGAGTTTGGGATGTTATGAATGTGGCGCAAAAAAATCATAATGGTTAAACCACTGATCGGGATGCGTTCTCACAACTTTTTCTAAAATATTAGCATACTCTTGGGCAGCAAGGGCTATCGCTTCTTCTTTGGGAGTTGTGGTGTCGTATGGGGTTAACCAGTAATAATAGGCGTTGTAGTGATAGTCAGATTCTCGTAACGAGAGAAGGGCGATAAGGGGAACCTTACGATTATAGGCAACTTCAAACGGATTTTTATTCATAAGGATTTTTCTACCCAAAAAAGTGACGGGAATACTGCTGGATTGGCTTAAAAAGCGATCCGCCATCATGGCAACAATCTCTCCGTTTTGAAACGCTTTTGCCACACGAATGGCAACGGCTATAGGTCCTTCTGAGAGGTCAATGACTCTCATCGTGTTAGCCGCTTCCCCTTCGATAAATTTTCCAAAACCTTGAATACTCTCTTTGACTGCTTCTTGCATCACGATATTAATGGGGATATTTCGCTCCGATGGGAGAAGTCCGCACGTACTCCAATCCCCCACATGGGAAAAAAGAAACAATACCCCTTTGTTGGCATCGGTCAGATACGGTTTTTCATTTTTGGCTTTGATGTGATAACGCTGGGTGAATTTTTTGCTTAAAAAACGATCGGCAAAAACAAGAGCAAACATAAAAAGATGCCGATAATAAATAAGGTAATTGAACTTTCCGGTACACAGAAGATAATATTCACGCAAATGACGTTTGATGGATGGAGTTGTGATGGAAAAATAAAAGACGACAAAAAAGAGGATAAAGCGTAATCCCTTATAACCAAAAAGGCGAAAAAAAAGATAGACGATAAAAAGACCTGTTCCGCTGCCTCGCTGTTTAATCATCTTTAAGCCTTATTTTTTCGAGATTATAGCTTTTGGTGAGCTAAAACTGGATAAAATAGAGATATTAAACACTAGGAAGCAATTATGGTTGAATATACAACAGTAAAAGAACAATTAATCGAAGCATTGGGACTTGAGGATATGAGTGCGGATGAGATTGAGGATGATGCCGCATTATTCGGTGAAGGACTGGGGCTTGATTCGGTTGATGCCATCGAATTGGTTATTTATCTGGATAATCAATATGGAATTAAGATTGACAATGTGGGACAATCCAAAGAGATTTTTGTCTCAATTCGCACCTTGACCGATTTTATTAATCAAAATAAAAAATAGTGATTGTTGTCCGTACCGTTACCAAATATTTTGGTGAAAAAGCAGCTTTAAATGGAATTTCATTTTCCGTTCCGCGAGGTTCAATTATAGGATTGATAGGGCGCAACGGTGCAGGAAAAACAACGCTGATGGGGATATTGTGCGGTCTTATACGTCCTGATGCAGGTTCCATACAAATCGGTGGTATCGAACTTTTTGACAATATGAAACGTGCACGTGAAATGATTGGTTATGTACCTCAAAAAACGTCACTGTATCCTGAAATGACAGGGCGCGAAAACCTAACGTATTTTGCTCTTATTCGAGGTCTTGGCGGGAAAAAACTGACAGATTCTATTCATGAAGCCGTTACTGCAACCTCGTTGGAAGAGGTTTTGGATAGGCGTGTATCCCATTATTCCGGCGGGATGCAAAAACGTCTTAATCTTGCCATTGGCTTATTGGGAAATCCTCCGCTGTTGTATTTGGATGAGCCTATGGTTGGGGTGGATCAGGAATCCCGCGAGATTATTTTGGAAACACTGTTGAAAATGTCTCATGAGCGGGGAACGACTATTTTGTATACGTCGCACTATTTGCAAGAGATTGAAAGAATTTGTGATAGATTGATTGTACTTGACCACGGTGTCGTTGTGGCGAATGATGTGTCAGAAAATCTTTTGCGTGGCGGTGAAAGTTTAGAGCAGTATCTCGGAGAGAATATCCAAAAATGAGAAAATATACAGCAGGAATACTTAAAGAATTTTGGCTTTTAAAACGCGATATTCATGCATTAATGGTGTTGTTTGTGATGCCGTCATTGTTTATCCTGATTATGAGTCTGGCGATGCGGGATGCGTTTTCTCAAAATTCTCAGATTCATTTCAAAGCGATGGTTGTATCTGAAGAAAACACGAGCGCATCCCGCGACTTTGTAGCACAGCTCAAAAAGATAAAAGGGTTTGAGTGGAGCGAGGGAAAATCGACGCAGGTTCCTGCTTTGATGATGGAAAACGATGTTTTGCTAGCGGTCATCGTTCGTGCTGGATTTGACGAAGCAATCCATAAAAACCGTGCACAAAATCCAAAACTAACCCTTCTTATTGCCCCTGAGGCAACGCCGGTTGCAAAGATATTATTTGAAACAGCAGTGGCAGGAACAGCGGCAAAAATCAACATGGTGAATCAAATGAGTTCCCTAAATCCATGGATGACGAGAGAAGAAAAAGAAGAAGCATTAGCGGATAAAGTGATGTTTGAAGAGCATTTTTTACGCGGTAAAGCCTCTACCGATGTTCGTCCTACGTCGGTTCAGCAAAGTGTCCCCGCATGGCTTATCTTTTCGATGTTTTTTATCATTATTCCCATCTCGAATACCTTTGTCAATGAGCGTCGTCTTGGGACATTGGCTCGGCTTGCGGTCATGAATGTGTCGATTGGAAATCTCCTTGTTTCCAAAATGATTCCCTATTTTGTCATCAACCAAATACAGTTTGTTGCCATGCTCATGGTGGGAATGTTTGTTGTCCCTTTATTTGGAGGGGATGCTTTGAGTATTGGGGATAATATAGGTGCATTGCTAGTGGTTTCATCGGTGTTGAGCTTTGCCTCTATTTCGTATGCTCTCGCACTGGCATCGTTTGTCCGCACGACCGATCAGGCAGTGACCATCGGGGGCGTGTTGAATATCATCTTTGCAGCCATTGGCGGGATTATGGTGCCGTTGTTTGTAATGCCTGATTTTATGCAGCAGTTGGCACTTCTCTCACCGATGTCATGGGGATTGGAATCGTTTTTAGCCCTCTTTTTACACAATGCGAATGTGAGTGATATTTTACCTCCTTTGGGAGCGTTGATCCTTTTTGGAAGCATCTGTCTGGGGCTTGCCGGATGGAAATTAAATCGTGAATTGAAGGAGGCTCTATGAGAGGGTCGCAGGATAATGAATTTAAAACAGCACTTAAAAAGCTGATTATTGAGGCGTGTGAAAAGGACGTTACGCCCGAAGAAGTAAGCGATACTGAGCCTATGTTTGGGGATTCTTCGGTGCTGGCACTGGATTCGATGGATGCGCTACAGCTTTCGATGGAGATACAGAGAGTGCATGGGGTAGTATTGGCAGACAGTAAAGAGCTTCGTCGCGTATTTACGTCGATTAATGCCCTTGCGGATTATATAAGACCTGCATAAATGAAGCCTTCTGTTTATGTCCGTGAAGCGGTTGCTTTTTGCTCTCTTGGAAATAGTTCAGAGGAGATAGCACACAATATTCACGGTAATGGTGCAGATGATTTTAAAGAATTCACCTTTGGGTCTGAACTCATTTCGCGCGAATATCGAGGAATGAAAGATAAAAGAGTCACGGGTAACGATGATTTTTATGCCACACTGGAACAACTCTTAGCGCAGTTGACCTCTTCGATCAGCAGTGAAGAACTTTTAGCGTGCGCTCTTTTGATCGGATCAACGTCCATGAGTATCCCCTGTTCTGAACCTCTTTTTAAATCCAATCCCGATGAAACGATGCTGCCGTACATCGGTTACGGTGCTATCGGTGAGCGTTTAGCGCAAACGTTTGGATTGGGAGGAGAAATTGCCCTTTTTGCAACCGCGTGTACCTCGTCTGCCAATGCACTTTTGTATGGACAAACGGGGATAAATGAGGGGAGATTCCAACGTGCAATCGTATTGGGATTTGATTTTTACAATGAACTTACGATGTCGGGATTTGAATCGTTCGGGCTTTTGAGCCGTGATGGGTGCCGTCCGTTTGATCGTGATCGCTCAGGAATGGTTTTAGGTGAGGGGTGTGGTGCGATTTTACTGGATACAATTCCCTCATCTTATAAATCTCAGCTGATACTCGCAGGCGGAGCAAATCGCAGTGATACCTCCAGCCCTACGGCACACAACACGGACGGGATAATGGTTGCACAGACGATTAACGATGCGCTTCATAATGCTGATGTATCCGTGAACGAAGTCAAGCTCATTAAGGCGCACGCGACGGGAAGTCAAACTAACGATGTAGCTGAGGGGATTGGATTGCGACGAGTGTTTGATTCATTGCCTCCGATTGTGGCACTGAAATCCTCTTTGGGACATACGTTGGGAGGATGCGGCGTTATCGAACTCGCCGTTCTTTGGTTTTGTATGCGAGGCGGATTTGTTCCGAAAACATTTGGATTTGAGATTGCCGATGAGGCTATGGGGATTTTACCTATGACGTCAGAGAAAGCAGTGTCTGATGGGATGATTTTGTTGAACCATTTTGGGTTTGGCGGTAACGGTGTGGTTTTGGTTGTTGAGAGTTTTAATGGAGAAAAGTTGTGAAGCCGTTGTACATCGAAGCCGTTTCTTTGTTACTCCAAGAGGTGAGTGAAGCCGATACGGAGCTAAAAAAAGAGCTTGAAAATACAGCTGGGCAGAAATTTCGCCGCGTGAACCATTTCGTCCTTTTGGCACTGGCAGGTGTTTTTAGACTTCCCAATCTTTCTACTGTTGACCCAAAATGTTCACTCTATGTAGGAACGGCAAATGGGTGTGTGCGAGATGCGGTCAAAATGTTAGAGCAGATGTACCGAGATACATTGCTTCCGATGCCGTTTACATTTATGGGGACATCGACAACTATGGCAGGATTTCATATCGGCGCAACATTGGGATTGTCAGGATCTAATGTAACGGTATCCAATCCGTATGGATCATTTGAGCAGGCTTTGGGTATGGCGTGTACGCAGTTGGAGAGCGGCACATCAACGTCCGCATTGGTGGGCTGTGTCGATGAGGGGGTATTCCCCTTGGATGAATTTAAAAAAGTGACTCATAATGATGATGAGGTTGTATTCGAAGGGGGATGTTGGCTGAAACTCTCACTCCAGTGTGAAAATCCAGTGGCGGTGATTATTGCATTTGAATCTTTTAAGACACTTGCCGCAGTTGAAGACTATTGTGAAAAACAAGCATTGAATGAGCCGCTTACCGTGATACGAAACGCACAATCAGGTTATGTCGGCGCAATTGGCGGGATAGATTATATTCGTGCGCTTCAAGAGCAGCGAAGCGGCAGGATAGCACTGATTTCACAAACTGGATTAATGAGTTTTTCGGTGACACTAACTCGAATATTAGGGTAGTTTGATTATAATAAATAGAATTAAATCTCATAAAGGTATGACATGGAAGCCAAGACAATAGTATCGGATATTTTGATCATCGGAGGAGGACCGGCAGGTTCAATCGCGGCCGCTTCGTTGGTTCAAAAAGGATATTCGGTCAGTGTTGTTGAAAAAATCCCTTTTCCCCGTTTTGTCATCGGAGAGTCATTATTGCCCCGATGCAATGAGCTTTTAGAGATGAACGGGATGCTTGAGATGGTAGATAATCATGGTTTCATGGTAAAGCGGGGTGCTGCTTTTGATATGCATGGTGTTTTAGAAGCGTATGACTTTAGTGAAAACATCGGTCAGAAATTTGGGACATCGTATCAGGTGAAGCGCGAAGAATTTGATGATTTACTCTTAAAACAAGCGGTTGGTTTTGGCGCAACACTGTTTGAAGAGACGGAAATTACCGCATTTGATCCTGAAACTACAACGGCTACCGCAGTGGACAAAGAGGGAAATATCCTGACGTTTAAAGCCAAATTTGCCCTCGATGCTTCGGGTTACGGGCGCGTTTTCCCTCGTCTTTTAGGACTGGATGAACCTAGTGAACTTAAAATTCGAAGTGCGGTATTTACTCGTATTACGGGTGATATCCGTCCTACCAATGAGACGGAGGGGTATATTTATATCTATGTACACGGAAACAATGATGCGTGGATTTGGTGTATTCCTTTTTCAGATGGGATAACGTCGGTCGGGGTTGTGTGTACGGAAGAATATTTCAGTTCTTTTGGACTTGAAAACGAAGCCTTTTGGGATGAAATCATCACTTCAACGGTGGGGGCACGTGAGCGATTTGCCAATGCGGTTAAAATTGTTCCCGTTGGTAAAATCGATGGATACAGCGCCAATGTCAAATCGATGGTAGGGAAAAATTACTGCATGGCAGGAAATGCGACGGAGTTTTTGGATCCTGTCTTCTCCTCAGGTGTGACGCTGGCGCTTGAATCGGGAAATCAAGCAGCGATTCTGATTGATAAGCAGCTCAAAGGCGAGACGGTTGACTGGGAGGCTGAGTATGTCGCGTACATGATGACGGGGATCAATGTGTTCCGTGAATTTGTCGGTGCGTGGTACGATGGACGGCTTCAAAGTATTTTTTGTGTTGAGGAAAAACCTGAGAAAATCAAGCGTGCTATTGCGTCAATTTTGGGCGGATACGTTTGGGATGATAACAATATTTTTGTGAAAAATCCAAAAAGTGCAATGGCTGCGGTCATTTCGCAAATAACACCCAAAGGGCTTTAATGAATAATTTTTTCGATGTCTCTAAAATGTCAGCGGCTCAAGCACAGTATGAAGCCCAAAAAATCGCCTTTGCCCCCATCGTTTTTCAATCAGTGAGAGTATTGCGCGATAGCGGTATTCTCAAGACTCTCCATGAAAATAAATCAGGGATGAGTATTGATACAGTTGCCAAGCACCTCTCCATGACCCCTTATGCTGTTACCGTATTGTTAGAGACAGGTTTCAGTGCGGGAGTGGTTGCCAAAAATGAGGAGATTTTTTCCCTCACAAAAATTGGTTATTTTCTCCTCAATGACCCCATGACCCGTATAAACATGGATTACAACCATTACGTCAATTATTTGGGACTGTACGAGTTGGATAAGGCAGTAGAGAGCGGTGAACCTGCGGGATTAAAAGTATTTGGAGAGTGGGAAACGATTTATCCGGGTCTAACATCACTGCCTGAGGATGCGAAAAAAGCGTGGTTTGATTTTGACCATTTTTACTCTGATTCCGCCTTTGGGGAAGCGCTTAAAATTATGGGACAAAAGTCCCCGAAACGCCTTCTGGATATAGGGGGAAATACCGGACGTTTTTCACGTCTTTGTGCGCAAACACTATTGGAGTGTCACGTCACCATCGTTGATTTACCCCAACAGCTCGCTGTGGCATCGGTAGAAAATGAAGAGGCAGGATTATCCGCGCGAATCGACACGTATGCGGCGGATATGCTAAAAGACGATACCCGTTTGCCAAGCGGATATGATGCGGCATGGATGAGTCAATTTTTGGACTGTTTTGGGGAGGAAGATATTGTAAAAATTCTCTCTAAAATAGAGCGTTCGTTAGACGACAAGGGGAAAATCTACATTTTAGAACCGATGTGGGATCGACAAAAATACGAAACATCCGCCTACTGCCTCATCAATACTTCTCCCTATTTTACCGCTATGGCAAACGGTAAAAGCAAGATGTTTAATCTGGGTGAATTGACTCGCTGTATTGTCAAAGCAGGGTTGGTTATTAGTGAAATCCATGATAATGTCGGCTTTTGCCATTCGTTAATCGTGTGCGAAAAAAAATCAAAAGGTGAGTAAATGAGAGTATGGTTTGTTTTAATTTTTTTAGTCGGGTCATTATGGGCAAAAGGCGAATTTACCGAAAAACGTTATATTTATGCGTTGGATAAAACGACAATTTTCAAAGGGTCGATTCTCATCACCGACGACTCAACCATTGTCCGTTATACCTCACCAGAGAAAAAAATCTTGACCCAAACGGGCAAAACCCTCACCATCGAAGATGTAGAAGCCAAAACATCCCAAACGATTGATCTCTCCAAACGGATGGATATGAGTTTGTATTTTAGTTTTATGCGCTCCATCAATAAAAAAGATTTTACGGGACTAAAAACCTATTTTGAGATAAACAAAGAGGGAAATACCTACCATCTCTCCCCAAAATCCGATGTGAAACGGGCAATTGAGAAGATGGAAATCACCATGCGCAATGATGAGATGAAACGTATGGTGATCTATTTTACCAACGAGGACATTATTGAAATTGAAACACTTTGAACGTCTCCGTTTTCTTATTGCCGCCCTTGTTTTTATAGCGATCGGAATCACGCTTTTTATCAAATATCCGCTACAAGGCGATATTTCCAAAGCGCTTCCCGAAGATAAAGCCACGGGGATTTTATCGCTTTATAATCAGTTCGATTCGTCCAAAAAACTTTTGGTATTGATCGAGGGATTTACCCCGGAGAGTCTGGAAAAAGCCAATACCGTAAAAGAGAAATTGTCCCAACTAAGTCAAGTGGAGAGTGTCTATTTCGGAACATCCGATATTGACCCAAAAGTGCGAGAGTATTTGGCGAAAAACTGGTACTATTTATCGGATTTTAATGCGACCGTGTTGAGCAGGGATGAGGTTAAAAATAGGCTCATTGCACTCTCGGCTAAAATGCTTGAGGGGGGTGCGTATACGCAAGTTGATACGACCGACCCTTTGGGATTGTTTGAAGATCCGTCGTTTATGCAAGGGGCGCAAAAAGATGGGATGATGATTGTCCCAAACAAAGGATATTGCGTCATAGCCTCTATCCGTCCCTCTGTTGGGGATATGGAAGGTTCGCGCAAACTGTATGATGAGGCGAACACGGCATTGGCTCCTTACAAAGAGGGAATTGTCGTCTTTAGCCCTAATTTTTACAGCGTTGAAAACTCAGCCTATATCCAAAGCGATGTAGAAAAGATTACGGCGCTTACCATCGTGATACTTATCGGTGTTTATTTTTTCTTACTCCGTAATAAAGTGATGCTGGTTTTTAGCCTAACGACCCTTTTTCTCTCAGGACTTATGGCGATTTTAGCGGTAAAGCTGATTTTTGCGGATGTATCGATGTTGGTGGTGGCTTTTGGTGCGGGGATCGCCACGATTGCCGAAGATTATCTGTTTATGCTTTTTTTGAATGATGATTACAAAAAACGCCGTTTTAATTGGGCTGTTTTTTGGGGATTTGTAGCGACAGAAGTGGGCTTAGGTTCTTTGACTTTTATTGATTTCCCTCTTATTTCGCAGCTGGCACTTTTCGCCTTTATCTCGTTGGCTCTTTCGTATCTCATCTTTGCCTTTGTCTTTCCCCGATTAGCATTTTATCATGAGGACGTACCCCAAAAAAGTGATCTGTTTTTTGAGAAATTATGCAATCTTCGCCGTATTCCTCCGAGTGTTTTTAGCGTTCTTTCGCTTCTTTTGGTGGCATTGTCGATGTCACATCTGACGTTTGACTCTAATTTTCGCCATTTGGATTATCAAAACCAACCCCTTTTGGAAGCCGAAAAACTGTTTGCCGAGACGTTGGGAGAAGACCGAATCCCTATCCTTATTGAAGCCAAAAACAGTGAGGAGTTACTAAGTCGTGCAGAAATTTTAAAAGAACATGCCCCCAGCAGTTACTCTCTTGCGAATATGGCGCTAAGCGGTGCGAAAAGTGCTCAGCGATTGGCCCAAATCCGAAGCTATGATTTTGCCTCTCTTCGTCAAAATTTGGAAGAGACAAGTGCGGAGGCGGGTTTTAGGAACGGGATATTTAAAAACGCATACTTACCGCTCCAAGAGCTTTCACCTTACACCCTCGATACCGGTGCTTTGCGTGTTTTGGGTTCTGAAATACTTAAAACCCATAACGGTGTCATGAGTTTGGCGTACATCAAAACGGATGAGTTAAAAGCACTTGCGTCATACCCGTTTTTAACTCCGATTGATGCAAAAGAGATACTTTCTCACAGTGCCACCAATGCACTCAAAGAATTTACCACGATATTTGCGATTGGATTTTCTCTTTTGCTGATTATCATTATTGCAGTCACCCGTCGCCGTGCTCTTTATGCCCTTAACTTTCTATTCTTTCCAATGTCAATAATTTTAGTAATGTTTGCCATCAGCGGAAGTTTTAATCTGATGCACCTTTTTGCCCTCTTTTTGATGATGGTGTACGGGATAGATTATGGGATTTACCTCTCACGCGGAGAGATTTCGAACTCTATGCGGGCAGTGATTTATTCATGTTTAACAACTTTTGCAGGATTCGGGATACTGATTTTGAGCGATGTTCCTGCGGTCCATTCGATAGGTGAAGTGACGATTGTGGGGATTATCGCAATTATGATGCTATTTTTTCAAAAAGGTGAGCAATGCCGCGTGTGACAGTCCTCCAAAATGATGGTACACGAATGTGCGAGCCATTGAGTTTTGATTCTTATGGAGAAAAAAACGACAATAGTGCTTTTGTCATCCCTTCCAATAGTAATAAAATGACGCAAATTCGAGATATTATGGATGCATTGCGGGGCGGAAATATTCCGTTGTTGTTTGATGGCACGATGATATCAAGTAGCCAAAAAGTGCAAACGTTAGTGTGTGATAATGCTAAAAGTTTTAATGAATCTGCTTCCGCACTGTTTTTTACCTCAGGCACGAGTGGAAATCCTATCGGCGTGGTGAAAACGCAAGAGCATCTCCAGTGCGAAACATTGACTCATACCAAATGGCTAAAAGATGAAAACTTTGAACAGTGTCTTGTGACTGTCCCATTTTTCCATATCTATGGGTTCTTATTCGGGCTTTCAGTCCCTGCGGCACTTGGTTTGGAAATTGTGACAAAAGAGGATTTCCTTCCCAATGAAATCGTTAATCTTTGCAGGTCTAAACCTACTTTATGTATTACCAATCCCGTCTTTATCCGTGCGATGCTGAGACTCAGGGAGGACATCGATCTCTCCAAAACTCTTTTTATCAGCTCCAGCGGTCCACTGGAACCTCACGAAGCATCCGCATTCGAGAAGAAATATTCCACACGGCTGACTCAGCTTTATGGCTCTAGTGAGACAGGCGGAATTGCGATACGCTCTGGAGGAAGCTGTGTATGGACACCATTGGACGGCGTACGAATCTCAGAAGACGATGGTGTTTTATGTGTGGAATCGCCGTTTGTTTCAAGTACCGTGTATGATGAAACTTTCATTTCCATTCCATCTCCTTTTCGAACCACGGATATTATAGAAATGGCGGACAATGGATTTAAAATCACAGGGCGCGCCAGTGAATTGGTAAAAATCGGAGGAAAACGGCTTTCCATCGTAGAAATTGAGACATTTTTAGAAAAGATGGAGGGGATTGATGAAGCGTTAGGGTTTGTTGAATATCATCCCGAACAGCTTCGCGGAGAGAGCTTAACGCTTTATCTTGTAGGAGATGAGACGAAAATTCATAAAACGATTCTCAAAAAAGCACTTCATGATTATTTTGGCGGGATTCACATCGAGAGTAAAATCGTAATGATGGAGAAAATTGAAAAGACCGCCATGGGAAAAAAGATTCGCTCACGACTGGTGACGTAATTTAAAAAAACATGAAAATTTCAACCTTGTGACCATAAAAAGATGCTACATTAAACAAAACGGTTTGGGGAGTGTAAATGGCGAAAGAGAATTTGGCGGTTGAAAATGCAACCAACTAAGATAATCTCGTCTGAATACAAAAAGTGGTTAAATGAGATAAAGCAAAGATTTCAAAGCTCACAAATAAAAGCTTCTATGCAAGTCAACAGCACTTTGCTTGAGTTTTATTGGAATCTCGGAAGTGAAATAACTGAAAAACAAAAAAATAGCACTTGGGGAAGTGGATTTTTAGAGCAATTAAGTGCTGATCTTTCACAAGAGTTTCCTGATGTAAAAGGTTTTTCCTTATCAAATTTACAATATATTCGTAGATGGGTCTTGTTTTATTCAAATAGTGGCGCAAGTTGTTCCACAAATGAAATTGTAAAAGTGGCACAAGTTGTGCCAGAATTGTTTTTGATACCTTGGGGACACAATAGAGTTATCATATCAAAATGCAAAAGTATAGATGAAGCCGTATACTATGTCCAAAACACTATCAAAAACGGTATCAGTAGAAATGTACTCGTTCATCAAATAGAAACAAATCTTTATGCTAGAGATGCTAAAGCTATCACAAACTTTGAAAACACATTACCACCCATACAGTCAGATTTAGCAAAGGAGATTACAAAAGATCCTTATAATTTTGATTTTTTGACTCTTACAAAAGACTATCAAGAAAAAGAGCTAGAAACTGCTCTAACTGAAAATATCACACATTTTTTGCTAGAGCTTGGAAGTGGATTTGCCTTTGTAGGAAGACAATATAAACTAAATGTCGGTGGCAATGAGTTTAGGATAGATTTGCTTTTTTACCATATTAAGCTCAGATGCTATGTGGTGGTCGAGTTAAAAGCATGTGAATTTAAGCCAGAGTTTGCAGGAAAACTTAGCTTTTATACTTCTGCTGTAGATGGTGAGTTAAAAAGCGAAAGTGACAACCCAACCATAGGGATACTCATCTGCAAATCAAAAAATGATATAGTCGTAGAATACGCACTCAAAGATATAAACAAACCACTGGGCATAAGTGAATATGAACTCACTGAAATCTTACCAAAAGAGTATACATCATCGCTTCCAAGCATCGAAGAAATAGAGGCTCAACTAGATGAAAAGTTCAAAGCGGTGGGCGATGAGTAATATCGGAAGTGAGGGTGGAAATATTTATTATTTTACATCTGATATTAGATATAAAATTGAAAAGCCAAAAACTATTGAGCAATGGTTAAAAAAATTTGACACTAGAGAAATAATTTTGGTGAAATCGGAGACGATAAATCTTGGAAATAATATATGAAGATGCCTAAGCGACCAAAACAACATCAAGTTGAAGATAGATCTATAATAGCATTTGAGAATATATTGTCAAGAGAATGGGTATATAGAAGAAAAGAGAAAGACTATGGAATAGATGGTGAGGTTGAGATTTTCGATGAAAGTAATACAGCTACTGGAATTATTTTTTATGTTCAATTAAAGGCAACTGACTCAGAAAATAAGAAATCTCAGAAAAGAGTAACATTAAAAAATGAATCAATTAACTATTACAATGCTCTTGATCTTCCAGTGTTGATTGTAAGATACATTTCTGAATCGGATAAAATCTATGTTAAATGGGTACATACTATTGACAGATATAAGCAAAAAGAAAATGCAAAATCATATTCATTTATTGTGTCTGAGGAAAATTTATGGAATGAGCATACCGCGAAAAATATTTACAATTTTTTATTAAAGTTACGGGTACTTAAAAGTAAAAATAATATTTTTCCAATACGGCTATTTTTGAATTTTACTTTTCATGAATTTTGCGGATATAAACCTCATGCTTTAAAATCAAAACTACGAACAGAATTGTCGAATAGAAGTCAATATTTTAGTATTGTTAATAATATTAAAGATTCTGAATTTCAAGTCAATGTTTTAGATAGTGAAATTTCTATATTTATTTTAGATGGAGTAACGGGTGCTTATTTACACTCTATAAACAAAATAATATATTCTTGTGTT